>NZ_WTKZ01000099.1:0-7182 GCF_011378805.1 Pseudoalteromonas sp. Z9A6 | reverse complement strand
AGATAATCAGAACATCGATGCTAGGTGTGGTTCGCTAGACGCTTACGATATTCACATCAAAGGGCATTCTGATGTTGATATGCTTATCATTGTTACTAACCCTGTAAATATTGAACTTCCTACAGTAAATCCAAATGGATACTCTCCCGCAACAGACACTAGAGGTTTGATTAATATTGCTAAGGATGTGAGGGAAAAATCAGAACGTATTCTGCCTATTAGCTTCCCCAAGGCAGAAGTTGATAGTTCGGGAAACAAGTCAATTGCTTTGGAAGGTGGAAGCTTGAGACGAAAAGTTGATATTGTTCCAGCCATTTGGTTTGACACAATAAGATACCAGCGTTCAGGTCTAGAAAGTGACCGAGGTATTAAAATATATCATAAAGCAGATCATGAATTTCATCTTAACTATCCATTTACCCATATCAAAATGATAAATGATAGAGATTCATTGTACTCAGGAAATCTGAAATCTGTAATCCGACTATTGAAGAACATGATTGCTGATATGCCTGACTACAAGAAGAGAACTGCGAAAAATTTGAGTAGCTATGATTTGGCTGCAATCGCATTTCATATGAATACAGATTTAGATGTACCTAGCTACATGAAGTTGGCACTTGTGGAGAAAGCTCGTGCACATTTAGCCTTTCTTAATTCTGCAAAAACTTATCGTGATACTCTCGATGTTCCTGATGGTAGCCGAAAGATATTTAATGAAGAAAGTAAGACTGAAGCTTTAGAAATTCTTACAAATGAAATTTCAGACTTAGCTAAAGCGATTTATGAGGAGCTCAAGCCTTATAGCCAGAGGTATGATGCAAATGTCATCCTCAATAAGTCTGTATTTTAGCCCTAACAAACGCATGTTGTCGGACTGGTTTTCCGCTGCGATCCAAACCAGCCGCAAATGCAGGCGTTATGTTTAAAGGAGAGTTATGAGTTTACAGATGGATATTTCATTTGCGTGCGAATGTGGTGAGCATGTAGAAGATATAGTCAATGTCCAAGACCCTGATTTTTCCGCTGAAAAGAATAAGGATAGCCAAACCGACTCTTGGCAGGAGGTGTTTTGCCCTTCTTGCGATAAGGAATATACGGTTCAAGTTACTAACACTTTTTATAGTGCTATGGCATCAATTGATTATGGGGATGTGGACGTAAACTACGGGATGCCTTATTACCCAGAAGATGAAGCTGATGAGCTTTACTGGTATATCGATAGTAAAACTCATCATGAAATTCTGCAAAGCCACTTAAAGAGTGTCCGAACACTACTAGAAGTAGAAGTTCCTCCTGACACCCTATTTAGTCTATGGGTCATGCTACATGGTCACGTTGTATCAGCAATTGAAGGTTACTTGGCAGGCACATTTATTCATAAGGTTACAAACTCTGAGGAGTTAATACGAAAACTCGTTGAAACAGACCCTGAATTCTCAAAAAGAACGTTCACTCTTAAAGAGATTTTTGAAAAGCAATCAAACTTAAAGGTTACGGTTGCTACTTACCTTAAAGATCTAATATTTCACGATCTAAAGAAGGTTAAGCCAATGTTTAAAGATGTTCTAGGCCATGATTTTGGCGACATTTCGTGGTTGTTTAAAGATGTCGTGAAACGTCATGACTGTGTTCACAGGGCAGGGTACAACAAGGACGGCGAAGCGATTGAGGTTTCAAAAGATTCTGTATTGGAACTCTTGGAAAAAGTTGAAGCTCTGGCTAATTCAGTTGAGGCAACGGTAGGTAAGTTAGATGAGCCTGATGACCTGCCATTTTAAACATAACAAGCAGCTGCAACGGAACAATTTTCGCTGCGCTGGGCGTTACTGTATTTGAGAGTTATGGAATTAAACGAAGCAATCACATCTTACAATGAGCTATTAGGCAAATACGGTGTTCGCAATTGGAGGCTTAGTGATGTTCGTTCTGCGTCATCAGCACGAACTGTACTTAAAAAGTTTGGAGGAATGGGAAGTATAAATGATTTATATATTTGTTTTGCCAATGGTCACAATATAAATCCAGATCAAGAAGCAGCAGTAAATAGTGAGCTTCATGAATTATTAGAGTGTATTTATCAGCATTGTAAAGCAAAGGCTAAGTAGTGAGAGATACACCACAAAGTTAAAAAGTTTAGGTACCCACGCACTTCGTGCTGGTCCTACGTAAACTGTTACGTTTTTTGTTTCCAAAAACACCGCCGTTGCCAAAGGCGTTATAAATCTAGGAATCATTATGAAATGGCCTACAACTGAACAATGCTATGCGGCAATGGCAAAACTCGCTGAGTATTATATGGAAGGTGAGAAGCTGGACTATTGGATGGATTTGATTTGTAGTGGAGTTGCTAAGGACGTTTTCCCTCCAGGCAAAGGCTTCCTTGTAGATGTATATGAAGCAAGGATGTCCACGGATAAGCCTGAGCTTGAAGACTACTTGGAATTGCACCAGCTTATTTGTAGCGTATGTGTGTAGCTAAGTTAGATTTATAACCAGCGTATTAAGAGTAGACGGTGAACAGATGGCTGCTTTTTTTCACTAATTTTAGTCAACTGCTTCCGCTGCTTACACAGGCGTTAGCACTGTCCACTTATGGCACAGAGCCGTCCTTAGTCTCTAACACGTTTATGTCCAAATCCTAATCAGTAATACATCCACTATCCTCATAGTGACTTTTAAATAGGAGGTCACTATGAAACCAGAACTAAACCACAATGCTACTGGTGTGAAACGTCCTTTCAAGCTTGAAGAGATTTGGCGTATTCGCACTCGAATTGAAATTCAAAACAACTTGATGCAATTAGCTTTACTTAATTTGGCTATAGATAGCAAGCTAAGATCATGTGACTTACTCTCTTTAAAAGTTCGAGACGTCACTACTCTCGATCAAGTATTTGAAAGGGTTCAATTAACGCAGAAGAAAACTGGGATCGAAGTTCAATTTGAGATAACTCCGAAAACACAACAAAGTATTATCCATTGGATTCAAGAAGTTAAATTGCAACCCAGTGATTATTTGTTTCGGAGTATACGTCGCTCTAATCAACCAATAAGCTATTCATATTACAGGTCTATCATCAGGAGCTGGGCTGAGCAATTAGGACTTGATTCTGACCTTTATGGAACTCACTCAATGCGAAGAACCAAAGCGACTTTGGTTTATGCTCGAACCAAAAATATACGTGCCGTTCAGTTACTACTTGGTCATACAAAAATTGATAACACCATCAGATATTTGGGAATAGAGATTGAAGACGCCATTAAAATATCGAGAGAAACCGATTGTTGATTTAGCGCAGGCAGTGTTCTTATGCTGCCTTTGCCCCATTATCATTTAACGTAAATACTTTATAGGTCGATTTTGAGCGAACTACGGAAATTACCTAAAGCAGAACAAGTGATCTGCTAGGTAGTTGCTTGAAATCAATTATTAATTGCTAATCTAGCCAAATTTAGGTGTAATGAATACATAAAAAGCGCTGAGCAATGCAGGGAAAGCTTAAATTACACTAGCTAAGCTGATTAAATTAGCTAGGAAAGTGAGAGCCACCAAAAAGCAAATTCCCATAGCATAAACAACACCAACTCTGACACACCGAGCAGGTAGCGGCTCAGTCCAACAAGCGATTATGCAATACAAAATGCGTGTCGCATAAATACTAAAATGTTAGGCTGTAAATGGAATACATCGTGCCACCAGATAATTATGCAAGCTTCATCGGTACTGTTGCACTTATAGTGTCGATTCTGTGCTTATTTATCACTTTTTTGCTGAAGCAAAGAAGCCATGCGACTAAGTTGTTTTCTATTATGCTTGTAGCATCGCTAGCTTTCTTTTCTTCTCATTGGGCTACATATTTTGCCGCTATCTTTATAGTTGCAACTGCTGTTACTGAGCTGGAATTTTTACAGAACTTGGCGGCCATAATCAGAAAAGATGAGAATTATTTCAAATACAAGAAAGAAGCTCTAAGTAAGGCTGAGAATATTCGCCGGAAAGCTGAGGAAGCAATAGAAGAAGAATACACCTCGGAGCAGCCGTCAGAAACGGAAGAATCTACAATCACAAAAATTGACCTTTCAAAATTACAAGAGCTTTCTAATACATCAAGGATGAAGTTGTCATTTGAAGTTGAGGAAAAAGCCCTCAGTTACCTGTCAAAGGAATATGGGCGCATTGAAAGAGGCGTGCGCTTTAGAAAGGGCAATCAATCAGTTGAATTCGATGGGGTTGTTACAAATGGACGAGATAAAGCAGACACTATTTTTGAGGTCAAGTGGACCCGAAATCCTGATCATGCTTTTATGTTTATTAATCAATCCATCCGACGGTCTAACGATCAAGTGAATTCTTACTCCTCAATTACTGGTAAAAAGCCCACCTTTAATTTGGTTGTTGTTACAAATACTAAAACCAGTATTGGCACAGATCGTTGGGAGAAATTAAGGGAAAGGGCAGAAGAAGTTGGTGTAAACCTAATCAATTTGAGCCTAAAAGAGATAGGGTTCGAGGTTACACATGAAATCGCCTAACAAAGCCATTAAACTCGCTCTCTACGGTCGCCGGACGCGATGAGGAAATAAAGAGGTATCATGGCAAAAATTAAAGATAGATTAGCTAAAATAATTCGTGATAAACCTAGAGTGTTGACCCGAGCAATATTTTGGAAAATCCCTCATAACACCTCAGAAGACGAAGTGTTCTTGAAGCTTGGTCGGTATAATAAGCCAAAGGGTTGGCTTGATAGTGAAACACTAGAATTAGATAGTCCCAAAAGTGAACTTACGCTGGGTAGTGAAGAGTTCAGTAATCTCATAGATTTCATTTCAACAAATTACGAACCTTTCAAGCAGGGGACGAAAGCTTTTTTGCCTTTAGATAACCCGTACGACACATCAAATGCAGAGCAGTGTTAGACGACTTGGGGACAAAAAACCTTCGATGATAAAAACGCCATATCGATTGCACAACCTCTCTGCGAAGCAATAATGTCGATGACCGCTCGTACCCGTTTATCCTCAGGGCGCGATGAAAGCGCAGGACTATAGACTAGCCCTACCGCTTTATTTACTGTTTTCCACACTTTGTCGATATCGACGTCAGTAAATAGATGCTGAGAAATGGATCCCAATTCTTTGCTAGTAAGCGGCAGAGTATTAATTCCATCACTCCTGGCTTGACGTAAGGCTTTGAGAAATTGTTGGTTTTGCCTATCTTCAGGCTCTAAATAGATGACTACAATCTGATTGTCCTGTGCCAAAACCTTGTGAGGGACATCTTCGAAAATCACAATACATTGTCCGGTGTGAATACTTTGTGCCTTGTAATCTTGAACCGAGATGTCTTTGTCTAAACCAATGCAAATTTGGACAGCATGATGTGCATGAACATCATTATCAGGACTGATTCCGATGTAAATCGCTTTGTAGGGCCACAAATGAATATGCATGGCTGACTCAGTATCAAAAGTTCAGGCTATTGATTTTTGCCTTATAAATCTACACAAATGACGAATGTTAGCCGATAGATACACGTTGAGGCGAGTGCGCACAGTGAAACTGTGTGCTTCTTACACTTTTAAGTGTGTAAATAATTTAAAATGCCACAGTCCCTAATGGTTTTGTTTTGATCACACTTTGACGCCATATTTTCGAGTGATGACTTTAATGCGTTTAGCTCTTCAATGCGAATAATGACGTCTGATAAATGCTTAGCTATTAACGTATTGATATTTGAACAGCTCTGATCTGGCTTCGAACGACTGTCCATGAGCGTTTTTACTTCCATGATAGACATATCCAATGAACGACACTGTTTAATAAATAGGAGTTGTTCAATAGTCCCCTTGTCGTAGACACGATAATTTCCACTTGAGCGCTTGAGCTCAGGCAATAGCCCTTTCTTTTCATAAAAACGAATGGTCTGAATACTACAACCTGTCGTCTTTGCGACATCACCAATTTTCATTTTTTACTCCTAACCGTTGACTCTATACCAAGTATAGACTTTATACTCATACTATTCATCAGTAAAGAGTGTGTTTCTAATGAGCGGATGTGGGTGCGAAGTTGAAATAAAAGACCAGTCTCAACGACAGGTTTTGTATTGGCTTTTGGGAATAAACGCGACAATGTTTGTTATAGAAATGGGGATCGGGTTGCTTGCTGATTCAACCGCATTAATAGCCGATTCACTTGATATGCTCGCCGACGCAGTTGTCTATGGTGTTGCCCTTTATGCTATTGGTAAATCGCTATTGCACAAAGCCAATGCGGCTAGAATTAGCGGCTTTTTTCAGATGGCACTGGGTGTGTTGATTATCATTGATATTGTAAGACGGTCAATTTACGGTAGCGAACCTGTATCGGGACTAATGATGGCTATGGGGGCAGTTGCACTGGTTGCTAATGTCATTTGTCTTGTGATCATACGCAAACAAAGAAATGAAGAAGTGCATATGCGGGCAAGCTGGATATTTTCAGCCAACGATGTGATTGCCAACTTAGGTGTTATCTCTGCTGGCGTTTTGGTGTTTTGGCTCGATTCTCGATGGCCTGATCTGGTTATCGGTGTGATAGTTTCGTGCGTTGTGTTGCGCGGGGCAAAAATGATCCTCGAAGATGCTGGAAATGAAAGACAGCGAGCGCTTAATGCGCAAAGTTGATAAGAAAATGCCAATTTTTAATTGCACATCAAAACTGCGTAGGTTGGCATGGCTACTTATTACTTTGCTCATGTGTCAATCGGGCTTTTCGTTCGCCGCTCAATGCGATGACTACCCTGCGGAGGTATCGTCAGTCCCTGAACAATCAAAGTCGATAGGCACTTATGATGTTCCCGAAAAAAATGTAAATGCTGGTGATAATACGTCGAGTGAAGAGCCTAAGTGTTTCCATTGTGTGCTGTGTCAATGTGGACAGATTAAGTTTCTGGCACAACACCCAATAAATGACGTATCTAAACCGTTATATACCAATCAATACAGTTATTCCCGCAACCTCACTGACGGCCTAGTCGAAGGCCTTTTGCGCCCACCTCAACATTAATCCATTCCCTCCTATATGTTTGCATGGGTGCTTTCCATGTATGTCGTTATCTTATGAACAAAAGGTTCTTTTATGAGTTCTTCAGTAAGCGTCTAGCGAACCACACCTAGCATCGATGTTCTGATTATCTAA
>NZ_WTKZ01000098.1:0-7200 GCF_011378805.1 Pseudoalteromonas sp. Z9A6 | reverse complement strand
CACGCCATTGCATATACCTGATGTGTTTGACGCACTATGTGATTTAAAGAAAAAAAAAAAAAAAGAGACGCTTGCAAAGCAACTTTATGATTCTTGTTCAGATGTTTTTTGCATATAACGATTTACCTGCCAGCGCTTTAATCCACGGCCTAACTGCCACGTAAAAATACAAGCAATCACTAGCATTAATAAAACCTGTCTGCCTAAGTCATGAAAATGATTATGGCTGTCGGATATTGCAGCGCGAGTTAAATAAGTAATAGATACAAAACCTATAGGGCGGTCATCATCGCTTATTACAGGTTCCATAAAAGGTGTTTTTAACTTACTTATTCCGGGGGTAGAATCAGAAAGTTGACCATAAACATGATGCGACTGCCAATTGTCGCTACTGGCTAATAAAATACCCTGTTGATCGTAAATAGTGGCCGAAAGCACGAACTCATCTTTACTTATATCGTTACAAATTGCATTGAGCTGGGGTTTGTTTTTTTCGATTAAAGGTGTTTTAACATTTAAAGCCATAAACTGAGTGAGGCTTTTGGCGGTGCTGTCGGCGCTATCGTACAGTAACTGGTGACTCTGAAAACTACTATTAACACCCACCCAGCTTAGTAATACAAAACAGCCAGCCGCAAGAATTAAGCGAACGAGTCGCTTTCTTTGGGATGCGCTTATAGGGTTTTTAATATGGTTATTTTTCATAGTCACCGTTTATGCTACTGACAGCATTTTGATTTGATGTTACAACTACACTAACTATAACCTTAAACCCCACCTGATGGCGAATTTAGTGTTGAGAATAGCAGTTTTGAGATGCCAACTATCAGGAAAATAAAAATAAACACGGAGATCCCATGTCGCAAATCAACATGGCACAGCAAGCTGCTGAGCAACCATTACAACACTTAACTCTAAATAAATGGTTTAGCTATAGTGGTGGTGTATCTACACCTCTCGATTATATTCCAAACAAAGCATTAGGGTTATTTAGCATCGCATTTGCAGGTGATTTTGCAGAAAAACACATTGCCAATATTGTTGACTTTTTAGCGACACATAACCAAAACGTCACCGCTATATGCCAATACCAACCTGATTTAGGGCTTGCACCAGCACTGTGTTTTTACGCGCAAAATGCAGATAAAACTATAAACCCGCTAGTATTACAACAATTTTCCAGCACACTTGATTTTCAGCTAGTGCAAATAGCTTGCCCACCCAACTTGTATGAGCCAGGTTTATTGGTAATGGATATGGATTCAACCGCTATTACTATTGAGTGCATAGATGAAATTGCACGCTTAGCTAACGTATACGATGAGGTTGCTTCGGTAACAGCACTGGCAATGGCTGGTAAGCTTGATTTTAGTGAAAGCCTAAATCAGCGCGTCGCTAAACTTACCGGAATTGAAAAAAGCTTAATAGATGAGTTAAAAAATAATTTACCTTTAATGCCGGGTATTAAAATGCTTTGCCAAATACTTAAACAGCATCAGTGGCACTTAGCCATTGCGTCGGGTGGTTTCGTACCCTTTGCAGAGCAAGTACAAGCGTTAATCAATTTAGATGAAGTACACGCTAATGTGCTTGAATTTAAAGATAATAAGCTCACAGGTAAAGTATTAGGCACAATTGTAGATGCACAGCAAAAAGCCGTTATTTTAGAGTCATTACAGCAACAGCTGGGATTAATAAAGTCGCAAACAGTGGCGATTGGCGATGGGGCTAACGATTTAAAAATGATGGCAACAGCAGGGCTAGGTGTAGCAGTACATGGTAAAGCAAAAGTGGTTGAGCAAGCCCAAGCAGCTATTTGCCAAGGCTCGTTATTACAATTACTGTATATGCTAGCTATACCATTAAATAGTGTGGCTACTGTTTAACGCAGGCGGTTTAGCCAAAGCAGTTTGCGGCGACCCATTTGGTCAACTTGTTGCTGTTCAAGTTTTAAATGGCTTAAGGCTTCTTCGGTGATATCGACAATATCACCGACACCCGCTACAGACCACAATGCCTCTTCTAATTCCCTTGCTTTATGCAGCGCATATTGACTCACATATTTTAGTTCGTTAGATAAATAATCGGTATCTGGGCGTCCAGTACGTGATATGTACAAGCGCATAACAAAAATAAGATTCGACTTTAAGCCTTTGCTTATTTGTTCCTGAAAATCATTATAATCCTCACCTGCTATGCAATAACTGGTAGTAGACTCTGAAATACTGCCCTTACGGGGATCAAAATTAATCACAAGTGTAAAGGCGCTTGGCGGATCTTGGCGGCTAAGATCTTTTATCTGTGGGGTGATCACATTAACGATTTGCTCATCAGTAATAATGCTCGATAAATCGGTTTTATTACTCAACAAACCAAAGTTTTGTAAAAGCACATGTAGTGGGCTAGGGTATAAGCCAAAGCCAATTGCACCTGCTTTAAAGTGCGCTCCTTCTTTATGTAAATAAAGTGGGAACTGGCAAACGCTTTTAGTTACCATATTTCTAAGTGCTGTAGAGAGCCCTGGCACTTTAGGCGCTTCTTCTGACACTTTTAGTTTATCTTTATTACTGTTAATTAACTGCGTAAAAAACAGCACTCCAGCATGGGGTAAGTCGGCAACTCGGCTGGCTTTTAAATTAATAATAGTGAACGACTTATTTACAGCCATCACTTCGTACTTTAGCTCACTAAGCTGATATGTTTTGGTTATTTTTTGTAAGTCAGGAAACGAGAGTAAAACAATGTCGCCTTTTTTTAAGCTTACTGGTTGTTTGCATTCAAGCTGCAAGCCCATAACCGAAAAGTCGCGAGTAAGGCCATGTACTACCTCATCGTTTACGCTAATCGACACATTCGTTTTATATAAGTAGCGCTTATCAGAGCGAAGATTTACATACTCTAAAGGTACAATATCTAAATAAGGCGCAGACTTACTTTTGCTATGGCCAAAACTCTTCAATTGATTAATCAAAGCTTTATCGTAATTTAATTGCTGATAGTGTTGCTGTTCAGTTTTATTACCAATAGCAGTTAGTACCACCATATATTTTACATTTTTCACTAACCCTTCTACCCGAGGAGAAGGCGGCTTATTGAGCTTTTCAATATTTTTACTTACAGTGTTTGGTAACGATAAAGGAATAAATGAGTCATCTGGATGGCTTGGCATAATTTGTATTTTAAAGCACTGCCAAGTGTCTTTTTGACTGCCAAAACCTAAAAATAAGTTTTTTAGCTGAGGGTTTTGTTCAAGCTCATTACGTGTTGCAGAATAATAATAAATTTTGCCCGCTGAAATATGAGTAAAAGTATATAAATAATCTTCTTTAACTGGAGCCTGTTTTAAAAGTAATGCATTAATGCGTTGCTCATTAAGCACACTGTATAAACAAGGGTTTTGGCGTTCATCGGTAAAGTAACGTTGAATAAAAATGTTGTTTTCGGTGGTTAGACTTAAGCTAGGATAAAGTACATTGTCTTTTTTACTTAAAAACACATATAAAGAGGTGACGCGTGGAATATAGTATTGCTCGTAACCCTTAGAAACCACAGCATCGAGCGTATTATCAAGGTTTACTTTATAGCGACGTTTATTACCGTGGATAAAGCTTTCTAAAAAATTATCAAACGCTTCATTATTTTCAATAAAGGTGCGTTTTAAACGAATATGATTAAACTCTTTAGAAATATTTTCTACGGCGACAACCTCATACTGAATGCCATTTTTTAAACCTAGCTCAAAGTCTTGCTCTAAACCTACCAAACGCAAGGCGATTAAATGTCCTTTTTTTAGTACATAACGAGTGGCTAGCTTTATTTTACAACCACTGAGGGATATATCGGAAGTGCTAGCAGCAATACTTTTTTTGTCGTTGTATTCAACCGTTACTTTAATTGAATAGTTCATTCGCTCTTCAGAGCGGCTTTCATAAGAGGCAAACTTTATAACATTTGTATTAAGGGAGTCATCAATGGCTTGCTCTGCAATTTTTTCTGTGGTTTTGCGTTGTAACACCCGATGATTATTTTCGGTGTTCATCACTGCCTCATAAACGGCAAGGGTATAACCACCGTGTTGTTTTAGCGCAGCTTCAAATACTTCAATCGCTGTTTCATCCATGAAATGTTGTTTGCCATTGTGATCATAAGGCTTTACCTGCCCAGTCACTAAACCACGTAAGTCAATAAAGCGCGCTATCGGCTGAGATAAGCGTGTCATTTCCATTTTCATTAAAAACTGTTCAGGCTTTGTAAGCCCAGCTATTTTAGACTTAAAAATTAAATCAAATTTAGCGTTGCCTAAATATGTTTTTAACTCATTCACGAGGTCTTCGTGTTTGAGCATTATGTCATCAGCCATTTATAAAACCATCACCGTCTAATTGAAAAAGTAGGTATACTGTTAAGTCCATTTATTAGAAGTTCAATAAACGTTAAATCGCGCTATGTTGTTAATATAGGTACAATTATTTGAGTTACTACTGTTTAGCTCTTGTTATGTATGTGTTATTTGCCATTTTATTGGCAAGTTACTTTAAACTATTACAAAGCAAAAAGTATGCCCTAAATTATAGCTAAAAAGAAACACCATGTGTATTTATTGATTGTGACGCTAGATTTTTAAGCAGGCAAGAGTTTGTTGCTAAGTAAATGCCTGAAATGGCAAAATAAGCGCTTAATAGTAAGAATTTTTTTAATTTAAAGAATAGTAGGTAAAGTTATCAATGGCTAAAGCGGCAAAAGTAGAATTTGTTTGTACCGAATGTGGCATGAACTATCAACGTTGGCAGGGTCAATGTCGCTGCGGTGCGTGGAACACATTAGCGGAATTTAAGCCTTCAGCAGGGCACAGTAAAAAAGCATCAATACGAGCAAACGTTGGTGGTTATGCTGGTGGTGTTGGTGGTGGCTCTAAAAAAATCAATGATATTGCTACATCAGAGGCTGAAAAGCAGCTAACTGAAATCGGCGAGCTTGATCGCGTACTAAGCGGCGGGGTGACTACTGGCTCGGTTAATATTATTTCGGGCGATCCGGGGGCGGGTAAGACAACTTTGCTATCTGACCTAGTGGCAAGAATGTCACAACGGATGCCGTCACTTTACTGTACGGCAGAAGAATCTTTATCGCAGTTTAAAAACAGGGTAAATCGTTTAAAGTTAAACTATAACCCGGACGAGCTTTATTTACTTTCAGAAACGAGTGTTGAAACCATCATCGAAGAGCTCGAGAAAAATAAAATTAAGTTTGCTGTTATTGACTCTATTCAAGCTGTTGTAACCGATACGGCAAATGGTAGCCCAGGTTCGCCTTCGCAAGTAAAAAGCGCCGCCCAAGCATTAACTCAGTACTGTAAGCAAAATGATGTAACTATGTTCATTATTGCTCACGTAAATAAAAATAACGAAATAGCAGGCCCTCAAACACTTGTACATATTGTTGATGCGCTTTTACACATAGATACCAACGATGGGCAAATACGAACACTTAGGGCAAATAAAAACCGCTTTGGTGATATTGATACTGTTGGCATTTTTAAAATGTGTGAACGTGGGATGTTAAGCGTTGATAATCCAAGTGAAATATTTTTATCGGGTTCAACCACCGACTCACCTGGCTCTACTATTACCTGTATTCGTAAAGGGAATCGTAATTTATTGCTTGAGATTCAATGTTTAACTACCGAAACAGAAGCTGAATTTCCGCAGCGTGTTTGTGTTGGTTTAAATATGAATCGTATAAAAATGCTGACCGGTATATTACGTAAGCATACTAAAACTAAAATATTTCACGATACGTTTTTTAATATTGTGGGTGGTTTAAGAATTGATGAGACAGAAACCTGCATCGATTTAGCATTAGTAACCGCGTTACTTAGCAGTTTAAACGAATTTGTTGTACCTCGTACCACGTGTATTATGGGAGAACTTAGCTTAAACGGCGATGTACGCCCAATAGACAGTGGTGTACCGCGTGTTAAAGAGGCTGCACAACATGGTTTTACAGAAATATATATTCCATTTCGCAATTACCATAAATCGATGGAAGGGCTAGGCGCTAAAATTACCCCTGTAAAAACCGTACATGAGTTACTTAGTTTGATTAATTAACACTTATCGGTGATGTTCTTCAGTGTTACTCTTAAGTTGAGACACTTTATAGAAAGAATTAAATAAGGAAATGACATGAAAAAATTAGTTATAGTTGCAGCTCTTGTGGCCGCAGGCGTGGGTGGTGTTAGTTACGCAAACTACGTAGCAACTCAAGAAGTGCGTGCAGAAGTAGATAAGCAACTTGCTTTAGTAAGCGAGCAAACTGGCGCTACATTTAAATACGCTGGTTTATCGGCAAGTGTTATCTCAAAGAGTGTAGAAATAACAAACATGGAAGTAATAAGCCCTGAAGGTGACAATGTTGCTAATATTCAAAGCATTGAAATAACTGGCTACGAGCCGGATAAAATATCACCACATACATCATTTGATGTAAAAAGCTTTCAGTTTGATAAAAGCTTCGTATTAAAATTACCAGCTGATACAAACGAAATGTTAGCGTCGGCAAGTTACGATTTACATTCATCACTTGATTACGATGAAGAGTCTGGCAATAGTGATGTAGTAGTTAAGCTTGATGCAAAAGACATTGTTAGTTTTAATATGGATATGGGTTTAGCTAATTCAAAAGCGTTAATGGATGCTTCATTAGCTATTAGCAAGGCGCAGCAAGAAGCCGGTGATCAACCGCTGACGTATGAGCAAGAATTACAGCAGCAAACACTTGTTATGCAAGCAATGAGTAAATTAGAGCCGCGTAATGTTAGCTTTGCCTTAAATAACCAGGGTAAATTAAAAGATTTACTCTCAAGCGAGCTTGAAAAGCAAGGTATGACGCTTGAGCAAATGGAAATGACGCTAGAGCAACAGTTACAACAAGCTCCTGTAACTGAAGATATTGCAGAGGCTTTAACCAGCTTTGCGAAAGGTTTAAATTCATTCAGTGTGTCTGCAAAGCTACCTGAAGGTAAAACTATGATGGAAATTAACCAACAAGTTATGATGCTAGTAGGGCAACCTGAAGAACTAGTTAAGTTTATTAACTTAGAAGTTAAAGGTAATTAGGCCTTAGTTCTGTATTAATAAAGGCGCCAATTGGCTGTCTCTTGATCACAAGTCTGACTCAAGAGATTTTGCTAAATCGTAG
>NZ_WTKZ01000097.1:0-7403 GCF_011378805.1 Pseudoalteromonas sp. Z9A6 | reverse complement strand
TGCTAGATATTTAGCAATTTAGGCTGACACAGAATTCTGAACGCCCTCAGTGAAACTCACCTTCAACAACATACGTTACTTGAGAATGTCTGTGGGCATGGTTATAACCAATAGCCCCTTTCTCAAACCAAATTTTAACAGCCATTAGCTCTTCGTTATAACCTAGCATTTGACGTTTTAGACCATTTTCTAAGTCTTCTATTTCGGTCTCGTTACCAAATGAAAAGTTTGCGCTTTGCTTTTGCATCCTATTTACTCCTGATTATTGTTCATCATATAAACGCCTAATCGGCCATTTAAAGTGAACTCTTTATTTTGATAATTGAATGTGTTTTTAGCTGATGTTTGTGCTTTATTAATTGCCACTAAATATGAGTTGCCTTTAATATCAAGTTCAACAAGTGTTAAATCGCCCTGCTGACTATATTCAAGCTTTGTAACTCGACTAACAGCTTCTAGGGTATATTCTTTACTTGGGTTGTACTCACCATGTGGCTCTAATACAGATATAAACTTATGTTGCTTTTGACCCTCAACACGACGAATAAAACCATTTTCGTTGCGTAAATTAAAATCAGGGTCATTTGCGCCTATTTGAGTAAACAAGAAAGACTCATCACCTTTTACCAAGCTCGTTTGCGTATAAAAACGACCATTTTCGTTTAGCCACGTTACTTTAGCTAAACCACTTTGAGGTTGCGCTTGAGCTTTAAGCCATAAATGTTGGTAGCCATTTTTAGTACCTAGCGCAGACAGCTGCGTTGCATTTGCTTTTAACTCAAAGCTGGTATCGATAAGCTGACCTTTATAATGCAAAGGCAGGTCAAGTTGATGCGCTTTATTTGCAGCAACATCAAATATATCAAGTGCAACTGTGCTTTGAAGTTCAGGTAAGTTAATAAGTGCAAGCGTACGCTCAAGATCAACGCCTTTATAAGCTGTGCTTATTTCGCCGCTTGAAACCGTGCCGTATTTATTTGTTTCGAAAAAGTTAAGTGTAGGGTAATTACTATTTCCTACTTCAACATTTGCATTAAAATGCGTTGTTTCGTCAACCACTACCGTATTGTGCGCAACAGTGTGTTTAGCGTAAGTTTCGTTTTCAGGTAAATAACGACCGCCGTATTTAGCTTCTACATTTAAAAAACGTGCTGCGCCATAATCAGATACAATTTCGTTACCGTGGTCATAAAACTGCCACGTTAACTTATCAAAATGACCGTGGCCTAAACCTTGTGCTGCTGGCTTAAACAATAAAGCCTGATCGCCCCCTACTTGGGTACGCATAACCACTAAAGCACCTTGCTTACCGTCATTACCATCACCAAAAGCAACCGATTTAAACGAATAAGGTTTTGCCATATCGCTATCGAGTGCTTGTGCTACTTTTAAGCCATCGCCAGAGAGAATTATTTGATCTTGTTGGTTAGCAATATCTAAATAACCCGCGTCGTTTGTTAAGCCATAAGCAGTAGTAACACCATGCACCAGCTCAATGGTATCTATACCTTTGCTTTTTATTGCATCGTTAATTGGGAAAAACAAACCGTTGTAGCTAAGTTGAATAGTGGTATCAATCGCTTTTAATAAAATACCATCGCGGTATTCAAATATTTTTCTTTGTGGTTCGTTGTTTTCAATTGCCTTCGCAAACGTTACAAACGGCAGTAGTGCAAAGCGTTGATAGTAAGGACCTTCGTTGTAGTAACCTTGTGGCGAAAACAGCATTTCTAACTGCTTAATAAAGCCGCCTTTACCCGATTTTTCTAAATCGTATAACGATTTTTCTACCCACTCTGGCTCACCCAGCACATAACCTGCCATACCTACACCCGCAGTTGCCCACGTACCATGGTTATGTACTTTATTAAATGTTGATGGTTGGCCTACCGATGTAAATAATGAAACCGGGCGTAATAAATCGTTCTCGATTGTTTTAATATTATCGGCATTTAACGAGTCATAAATTAGATCATAAGCTTGTATTGTGTACACAAGCCACATTGCTTCATTTAGGCTTTGCCAAAAGAATTTCCCTGGGCTTTGCGAGTCCATTTTACGTTTTGGATGCAGACCAAGCGTTGGGTATAATTTTGCGTACTCAAGCAACATATCACGAACATAGTTTGCGTATTTATCATCTTGGCTTAATTGATAAATAATGCCCGCGTTGTACATAAGTTGGTAATTCTTTTTATGGCGCTCATGTGTATAACCACCACCGCCATCTTTTGGAACGGGTACAGTGATAGGCTGTGCAATTTGTTCATCTACTTGCGCTTTTAGCAATTCAAACGCAGTAGCAAACTTTGTGCTACCGTTGCTACTAATTGCATGGCGCATTTGCTTAACATCATCAGTAGTAATCACTAAGTTTGGGTGCGCTGCATGCGCCCCCAGTGATGTAAGTAATGTAATTGCAGCTACAGCAGCTATTTTAAAACGTGTTTGGCATTTTAATAAGTACATAGTATTTACCCTGCCTTATTTAAAATGTTGTTATTTTTTAATACTGCCGTGTGTAGGCCTTTAACTCTTAACTCTTTAACACTTGGTGCTTTAGTGGCATCAAATGTATTGCCTGAGATTTCAGTTTTAGGCTCGCCTACTGTGTGCTCTACAACAATAGGAGCAGATTTAACAAATTTATTATCTTTGATATTAGTAACCTGAACACCGTGAACATAAATGCTCGCTTGCTCTTTGTTACGCTTACCAAGGCCGACATTATTAAGCGTGTTATTTGTCATTTCAAAATGAGGACCAAATGTACTTTCATCAGTGCCACCACGGTAAAGCTTAAGTACACCGCCTTCTACATTATTAAATGTATTATTATTTACAATGACGTATTCCGCGTTATAAACACCTAAGTCTTCAATTTCAGTATTAAGACGTAAAATGTCACCTGTTACTGTATTAAAGGTATTACCTGTAACAATAATTTCGTCAGCCATTGCACCTTTACCAGTGATAAAGAAATGGAATGAATGATTAATATCTAAAGCTTTTAACTCTGAGTTGGTCATTACAAAGCGGTAATTATCAACCATACCCCATTTTTGCGTACGAACAATGCTGTTACCTATTGCATCTGGCGCGTTTTCACCTGAAATTGATAAACCATCTAGTTTTAAGCTGCCGCCATCATGTATTTCAAACAAGGTAGAGCGTTGAAAAGTAAGTTTAGACTTTGTGTTCTGCTTTGCTTTAATTGTCAACGTTTTATCAATTTTAACCAGTTTAGAAACATCATACTGGCCAGGCGCTAGTTCTAGAACATCGCCTGACTCTGCATTATCAATAGCGTCTAGTAATGCACTTACATCAGCTTTAACAGAATGTGTCTTACCAGAATCAAAATCAACTAAAGCAGGTACTTTTGCATACCAGCTAACACCGGTATCTTCTTTTTTAAGTACTTTTAAATCGCGCTTTGCACCTACATTTAAACTTTTAGATGTTGGGTAAAGTAGACCATTACTTGCTTTTTCAAGCGTGATTTTATCTTTTTTTACACCGTACGTTAGCTCAGAAAGCACTTTTGTATCTGCAATGTTGTTACTTAATACTAACCCACTTACATCGTCGAATGTTGTAAATGGCTGTTCACCATTTTGGTTTATGATTAAGTTGTTTTTCATTACGCTATTTTTTGGGGCTGCGCTACGCTCAGCATCGCTACCTGCAGCAAGTTGAATATGACGCACATTTATAAATGTGTTGTTTTCAATCGTCGCATTTTCAACTTGGTGATAACGATTTATAGATGAATTTGGTACGCCGTTCATCACAGTAAAACCACTGCCAAAACGATAGCCTGTTAGGCCTTGTAGGTAGTTATTTCTTACAATTTGATCTTTATTAATAACGCGGATACCACCTGTGTGATCAACACCATTACCAATAAAGATATTTTCTTCTATAAGATTGCCGTTACCATGGCGCAGCGTTAATGTACCGCGCGCTTCATAAAATACGTTATTACGAAGGATGTTTTTACCTGATTTAACCGAAACAATTTCGACTTCACCATTGGTACGTTCAAAGTAATTATTTTCAACCAATGTATGCGAATCAGTTAGTGAGTAATGGCTTGTGCCAATACGCAGGGTTTCACCACCGTTAGAGCCAAAAGTAGGACGGTAGCCAAAATAGTTGTTATCTATACGATGATAGTTTTCCTGGCTTGCTTTAGTGTTTAAACGAACAGCAACTGTCACACCTTTATTTCGTTTGCCAACTAAATGACTATGATCAAAGCGGTTATGTTGTCCATATAAGGCAACCCAATAATCAGACTCTCGTTTGTCTGGATTACTGTAATTATCAATTACTGTTTGAGTAACTCGTGAATTGTAGGCTAATTCATTTTTATTTTTACGAAATTCTATTACAGCTGAGCTCGGTGTGTAGCCGTCTTTAAATACTAAACCAGAAGCTTCAAGGTATTTACCTGCAAGTCTTAGGTTCGATTGACCCGATAAAATTACTTTACCGTTAGTTTCAGCGGTCAATAAAATAGGAGAGTTTTTTGTACCTTGGCCTTCAAGTAAAATTTCGAAGTCAGACCAAGTACCATTTTTAAGTACTACTTTGTCGCCAGCAACTAGATTAGCTGCGATATCATTAAAAGCTTGTTTATTTTCTATAAAATAATCTTTGGCCGCTACTTGTGTGGATATGCAACCGATGAGAACTAGACTAAGCTTTATTGTATTAATCAAACGCATAGTTAACTCTTTTTCGTTGTGACTGAAAGTAGTGCTTCATCAGAATTAAAAAAGGCTGACATTGCACAAAGACTTTAGTCAATTGGTGTCATGTGTGTTAAAGCGCTTTAAGTTAAAGCTCAAAGCGCTCAATAAGGTCGAGAAGTATTACTTTTCTAACTTTTTGAAGTAATCAAAAATTTCAGGAACGTTACCTTGACCCATACCAGCGTCAAACGCTGCTTGTAGGTTAGCTGATGAACCTTCAGCGATTTTTGATTCAGTACCTAGGTCTTCTACCATTTGTAGGAAGTAGCCTAAATCTTTGTTTGCATTAGCAATCGAGAAACCAAGGTCGCTAACATTATCAACTGCATAGTTTTTACAAAATTGCATAAACGGTGAGTTAGATGGGCCAGTCGACATAATGTCGAAAAGTTGTTGACGGTCAACACCAGCAAGCTCTGCCACTGCAAATGCTTGTGACATAGCACATACTGTCGTCATGCCCATGAAGTTGTTGATAAGCTTAGTTGTATGACCTGCACCTAGCTCGCCAAGATGGAAAACGTTTTCACCTTGATCTTCCAGTACTGGTTTAACTTTATTGAATGTATCAATATCGCCTGCAGCCATAATGTTTAAAAGGCCGTCTTTAGCATGTGCTGGTGTACGACCTAGTGGCGCGTCGATCATGCCTGCGCCTTTAGCTGCTAAATCAGCACCAATTTTTTTAGTAGATGATGGGATAGAAGTACCAAAATCAACTAATACTGCACCTTCTTTAATACCCGCTAGGATACCGTCTTCTGCGTAAACAATTTTTTCTACAACGGCAGACGTTGTAAGACAAAACATAACAATATCTGAACCTTCAGCTAGCTCTTTTGCAGTGCTTGCTGTTTTTGCGCCTCTAGCAACACATGCTGCAACCGCATCTTTGCTAAGGTCCATAACAATTAGCTCATAGCCTTTGTTTTGTAAATTTTCGGCCATGTTGCCGCCCATTAAGCCTAAGCCGATGAAACCGATGACTGGTTTTGACATGAATAACTCCTAAATATGTGGCGCATACTTTTATAAGAACAAGTAAAATTTACTCTATAAATACGCTGTGTCTTTTGTTTCAATTTGTAGAGTAACTTTAAGCTTGAGTTATTTATAAATTAACCTGTGCAAAGCGTAACTCTGATTAATTACCAATACATTGTATTCACTCAAACCAAGCAACTTACCAATTGGTATGCAAAAACTGTATTACCATACGACTTTTTTGTCAACCAATAAGTTAACCAAGCAAACGCCACATTTTTACAAATTACACAAAAATTAATTTAATATCTTATTAAAACAAATAGTTACATATCAACAGCGCAATTAAGCAAAGGTTAAATTTAGTTGAACAGTCAGTAACTTTTTCATACTAATAGGTTGACCAATAATTGAGTACTGGGTATTTAAACATCCAAAATTTAATAAAATGATTCATTAATTGGTAATTTATAAAGGTCGAACTCAAACTGTTTTAAGGCCACTCTCATATTAAGCTTGTGATTTATATGTAATGCCTATATATATGGCTAATACATATAACCCCCCTAAAACGCGCTTAATAATAGCGCTTAGTTAAAAATCCCCTTAACTTTGAATAAATAACTAAAGGAACTAAAAATGCGTTTATTACATACTATGCTTCGTGTAGCCGATTTGGATAAATCAATTGCTTTTTATACTGAAATATTAGGTATGAAAGAATTACGCAGAGCTGATAACAGTGAATACAGATACACTCTTGCCTTTGTTGGATATGGCGACGAAGCAGATAACACAGTCTTAGAGCTAACTTATAACTGGGACGAAGATAGCTACGACCTAGGTAATGGATATGGTCATATTGCTATTGAGTTTGATGATATTTACAAAGCATGTGCAGATATTAAAGCTGCTGGCGGCAATGTAAGCCGTGAACCAGGGCCTGTAAAAGGCGGTACTACTGAAATTGCTTTTGTAAAAGACCCAGATGGCTATGCAATTGAGTTAATTCAGAAAAAAGAAGACATGAGTAAATTTTAAATTACTTAACAACCAATTCAAGTAATAACAATTTGCTTAGTGCCAATCTGCTTATATATGGGGTCTATTTAACGTTAAAAAAATTACGCTAGAACTAGGCAAAAATTTTTGTATCTAGTTGTTCTAAATAAAAAATTTTTAAGACGTTATAGTGCAATTTAATTCGTTAAATTGATCAAAGATTTATGCTGGTTGGTATAACTATGGAGGGGTTTAATTTTATATATAGTTCAAATGGTTATGCAGATTGGTATTAAATAAAAGGTGCTTTGCAGCACCTTTTTTTAACGCAACTGACTATCTTTACTACCACGCCTATTAAACGATTTAGCGCTGGCACCATTGCCTTCTATTTCAGCTTGGCATGCAACACAGTAGCGAACTCCTGGTAGCGCGAGCCTTCGTGCTTGTGGGATTTTTTCATCGCACTCGTCACATAGCTCAGCACTTGCACCAGATATTAAATTGCTTCTTGCATACTGTACGGCATCGTTAACACTTGCATCAATTTGATCTTGAATTGCACCGTCTCGTGCCCATCCACTTGCCATAAATCCTCCTAATAAAGTTGGATGTTTAAATTTATGCTACCAAATTGAATCTTTATAAGTACTGAAT
>NZ_WTKZ01000096.1:0-8157 GCF_011378805.1 Pseudoalteromonas sp. Z9A6 | reverse complement strand
TTTTTAATGTGAACTTTGTATGCATAGTATGTTTTCTGGGGTTATAACTTAATGTCTGCGTTCTCAGAGCGATCTCCGAGGCTGGCCGCCCAGCTGACTATTTTTGTTACTTCTGGGCGTTTTACGTTCCATAGTTGATCGTGTTCTTGTTGTAATTGCAAGTAACCTTCGCGGGTAACTAAATTTGTTTTCATGGTGAATTCTTTATTAACTCTAATGGTGTGCACGTTATTAAATTTGCCAAAACTTGTCGAGCGTAAAATGTAATAAAGTACGAGTAAGGAAGCTTTGAAATGTTCAGTAACAATCTAAGCAAGTAATTAGTTTTTGATTATTAAGTTTTTCATTTATATTAACTAGTAATTGGATATAAAAATAAGAAAGAGATTATGGGACACGAGACCACAAAAGTATTAGTTGTTGATGACGATATGCGCTTACGCAGTTTGCTTGAACGTTACTTAGTAGAGCAAGGCTTTATTGTTAGAACCGCAGGAAACTCGGAGCAAATGGATAGACTCCTAGAGCGCGAAAACTTTCACTTAATGGTTCTCGATTTAATGCTCCCAGGCGAAGATGGCTTATCTATTTGCCGCCGCCTACGCCAAAAAGAAAATGAAATTCCTATTGTTATGCTTACTGCAAAGGGCGACGAAGTAGACCGTATTATTGGTCTTGAACTTGGCGCTGACGATTACATTCCAAAACCATTTAATCCACGTGAGCTACTTGCTCGCATAAAAGCAATTTTACGCCGCCGCGCAAAAGAAGTGCCAGGTGCTCCTGCTGCTGAAGAAAACTTAATCGCTTTTGGTAAATTTACGCTTAATTTAGCAACGCGCGAAATGAGTGAAGGGGATAAAACAATATCGCTTACCAGTGGTGAGTTTGCAGTGCTCAAAGCGCTTGTTTCGCATCCGCGTGAGCCACTTAGCCGCGATAAGCTAATGAACTTAGCGCGTGGGCGTGATTACAGTGCGCTTGAGCGAAGTATTGATGTGCAAGTGTCGCGACTTCGCCGCATGATTGAAGTAGATGCTGCTAATCCGCGATATATTCAAACCGTTTGGGGTTTGGGGTATGTGTTTGTTCCCGACGGTGAAAAGTAATATTTATGGGCATGTTTCCGCGCAGTGCTTTTGGGCAAACTGTTTTTTTAGTGGCGGCTTTGTTGCTAATAAATCAAATAGTGTCTTATGTTACGGTTAGTTTTTATGTTGTAAAACCAACTATTGAGCAAGTTAACTTGATGCTTGCTAAGCAAATTAAAACGGTATTTATTGACTGGGAAGATGGCGTTGAAATAAACGACGAAGTATCTGCGAAGTTTTTTGAAATTACCGGCATTGAAGTGATGACTCAGCGCGAAGCGATGCGTCAAGGGCTTGGGCAAAGCCGCGAATATTCTATGCTATCGCGTAGCATGACTGAGCAACTTGGTGGTTATTCTCGTGTACGTATTAGCCAAACTGATCCATTGATTTATTGGGTTGAAGCACCGCAAGCGCCAGGTTATTGGGTAAAAGTACCGCTTAAAGGCTTTAAAGAGAATAACTTAGAGTTTTTAACTTTTTACTTATCAAGTATTGGCTTTTTAAGTGTGCTGGGTGGGTGGTTGTTTGCAAGGCACCTTAATAGGCCATTAAAAGCACTGCAACAAGCTGCAGTAAAAGTAGGTAAAGGCGATTTTTCTACCAAATTAGAAGAAGAAGGCTCAACAGAAGTAATAGAAGTAACGCGCGCGTTTAATCAAATGTCGCGCGGAATTGCCGCACTTGAAAACGACCGCCGTTTACTAATGGCTGGTGTATCGCATGATTTACGTACGCCGCTTACGCGTATCCGTTTAGCCACCGAAATGATGGTTGATGAAGACGACTATCTTCGTGAAGGTATTATTTACGATATAGAAGATATGAACGGGATTATCGATCAGTTTATTGAGTATTTACGCCACCATAAACGTGAAGAGCTAAGTTGCGAAGATATAAATGCTTTAGTTGCCGAGGTTGTAAATTCTGAGCTTCAGCATCAACGTACTATTACGTTTAAAAGTAATCCAAATATAGGCAATATACCCTTAAGCTCTGTGGCTATTAAACGTGTAATTACCAACATGATTGGTAATGCGCTGCGTTATTCTGAGGGCGATATTGAAGTACTTAGTTACTTTAATTCAAACAAAAAATATGTAGTTATCGCTATAAACGATAGTGGTCCTGGGATCCCTGAAAACGAATTAGAGTCTGTGTTTGAGCCCTTTAAGCAAGGCGATGCTGCACGTGGCAGTGAAGGTAGTGGCTTAGGCCTTGCCATTATTAAACGCATTGTTGATATGCACGACGGTAAAGTAAAACTAGAAAACCGCCCAGAAGGCGGTTTGAGTGCACAAGTATATTTGCCAATAAAGGTATCAACCCCTGCATAGTAAATGCAGGGGGCCCATCATATTAAAGTGCTTTAAAACGAATAGCTGTACCGCCACTAGTGGCTAATTTAAGCGTTAGTTTATCGCTTGCAGTTACAATTCGTTTTTCGATAGCTATATCGTACGGATTGTTTTTCCACTCTGCGTTTTTACCATCTTTATAAATTTGCGCTTCAAACTTTTTGCCCTGCTCTAAAAAGTCGAGTTTCACCTCAATTGTTCTGGCTTTTTCGTCAGTAACAGCACCTAGGTACCAATCGTTTCCTGAGTATTTAGTGCTTTTACGTTCTTTACGAGCGAATACAATAAAGTCGCCTACTTCGCCATCAAGGGCAATACTTTGCTGCCAATCTGTTGGTACGTCTTGAATGAATTGAAACGCATCGGGCTTAGCCAAATAGTTTTTAGGTAAGTCGGCAGCCATTTGAATTGGGCTATACAAAACAACATAAAGTGCGAGTTGTTTGGCAAGTGTAGTTTGTGGGCGGTTTGTATCGCCTCCTAAACCATTAAAGCTCATATCAAAAATACCTGGCGTAAAGTCCATAGGGCCAGAGAGCATGCGGGTAAAGGCAAGCATTGGTACGTGTTCTGGTGGGTTAGGAGGCGAACCCCATGCATTATACTCTTGTCCGCGTGCGCCTTCGCGCGCGATCCAGTTTGGGTAAGTACGGCGCAGGCCTGTATCTTTAATTGGCTCGTGAGTATTAATGCTAATTTTATGTTTAGCCGCAAGCTTTACGTTATAAAGGTATTCGTTAACCATAAATTGGCTGTCATGCCATTCGTGGCGCGCAATACCGTTTTTGTCTATACGTTTTATATTTCCGCCATCGGCTACATAACCTGTTTTTACTTGGCTGACGTTTGATTTTTCGTAAAGGGCAAAAGCATCTTCCATTTGGTCACGGTAGTTGCTTACATTGCCTGATGTTTCATGGTGGCCAATGAGCTGTACGCCTTTTTCTTTGCCGTATTGAGTCAGCGCTGCTATATCAAAATCGTCGTACGGTTTGGTAAAGTTAAATACATCGCCATTAAAATACCAATCGCCATCCCAACCAATATTCCAGCCTTCAACGAGTACACCATCAAAACCATACTGCGCTGCAAAATCCATATAGTATTTTGTGGTTTGCGTAGTGGCGCCGTGTTTTTTACCGCTACCCCAAGTTTGCGTGTTTATATGCATACCCCACCAGATACCCACGTATTTGCCAGGCTTAACCCACGACACATCACCGAGTTTATTAGGCTCGTTTAGGTTTAGTATTATATCTGAATTAACTAAGCCAACAGCGCTGTCGGCTATTTGAATGGTGCGCCATGGTGTTTTAAAAGCACCTTGCTTTTTAACGGCAACACCATCTGACCAAGGGGTTAAGTCGGCTGTAAATGTGCCTGGACGGCGCTGATTAAGCACCATACCCGCGTAATCAACAAGTGCGGCTTCATGAATGCTAATATGAGTACCGTCACTTGTTTTAAACGTAAATGGTGTGTGAGCTAGTGGAGCTTCGTTAAGTGGAGTAGTGTTGTAAACATATTCGTAGCGGTTCCAGCCACGAGCAGGTATCCACCATGCTGTTGCATCATGGCTATTGTTTATTGCAAATTCAGTTAACTCTTTGGTTATTTCTGTATGTTCGAACCCGGCTTGTTGTGGTACTTCGTATCTAAAACCTACACCACTATCAAATGCTTTAAATCGAATTGTGTAGGTACCTTTATTTGGCTCATTTTTTGTAAAGGTAACGGCTACTTCGTTATATTCGTCAACAACGTTTTGGCGTTCGCCCCAAGGTTGTTGCCACTGTGAGTTAACGCTTTGTTGTTCAATGCTTTTAATTTTAAAGCCGTCGCTAAAAGCTGCTTGTGTTTTAAATTCAAACCCCAGTAAAGATTTGTTTATAACCGCTTTGTTTTTAAATTTTATTGCGTAGCTTGGCGTGTTGTTTTCGTCAGAGATGCTTACTGTTATTTGTGTGTCTGGCGATTTTAGCTCTACGGTTTGTCCGTAGCTATTACTAGCAAAGGCTAAAAGCACAAGTGCTGGTATTCTCATGGTGTGTCCTTAGATGAGTCGGTGGTGACATCTAAGGATAATGACTGTTGATGATTAATACGACTGCTTACATACGTATTCAATGTTTTAAAAAATAGAAAGAATTTGGTGGCTTAATCGGTCTATAATGTAAACAAATTGATAATAGCGACAAGAAAATGATAAAAAGCTTACTTTGTGTATTTTTACTAAGTGTTAGTACTGGAGTTTTTGCAGCAAATATTACAATTAAAAATGCTAATAATGACCCATTACCTAATGCTGTTGTATGGCTAACTGCAGGAGATTCCTCTAGCGTTATTCCTCCAGAAGCACCTTATGCGATGACCCAGCAAAATCGAGAATTCAAGCCGCGTATTTTAGTTGTCCCACAAAATGCAAAGGTAGAGTTTCCGAATGCGGACTCAATCATGCACCATGTTTATTCATTTTCTAAAGCTAAAACATTTGAATTAAAGCTATATAAGGAGCACCCAAAAGCGCCCATTACTTTTGATCAAACAGGGGTCATTGAGCTTGGCTGTAACATTCATGATTGGATGTTAGGTTATATTGTGGTGGTCGATAGTACTATTTTTGCAATCACTGATGAAAATGGTCATGTTGATTTAAATGCCAATGTAGGCGAATACACGAAGTGTTTGGCATTCTGGGTTTAGTGATATTAGTAAGGTTGAATCTCAAACTATTACTGTGGCTACTAACCCGATCACTTATAAAGTAAAGCAGAAAATTGCGGAGCAAATTGACTTTGCTACGGATGAATTTGATGACTATTAATCGCTTAACGAGGCTGATATTTTTAGCCGGTGCTTTATGTTTTAGTAATGCATTGTATGCACAAGTAAAAGGCTTGTTACAAATTAGAGCCGTGCAGGGTGACGATATACGTAGCTTTCAAGAGGGCGGCCTTGGGCTATATCGGCACGATACTAAAAGCGACGAACTTATTTTATCCCAAGGTATTTTAAATTTTAATGTTGATTTAGCATCTAGTTGGTCGGCTCATGGGGTGTTAAATGCGAATCAAGATCCTGACGTTGGCCTTGGTTTTACGCAAGCTTATGTAAAGTATCAGCCGCTATCTAACAGCAACTATAAATGGCATGTGCGTGTAGGGGGCTTTTATCCACTTATGTCGCTTGAAAACCCTGATATAGGGTGGACTTCTCCTTATAACTATACAAACTCAGCTATTAATAGCTGGATAGGCGAGGAAGTACGCACTGTTGGCGCAGAGGTAACTATTAAGCGCCCAGCAAAACGTTTTAACAGCGCTCATAGCTTTAGTTTTGTAGGTGCTACATTTAAAGGCAATGACCCTGCCGGTACTTTACTTGCTTGGCGTGGTTTTGCATTACACGATAGGCAAACTACATTTAACGAAAGTGTTAAATTTGCGCCTGTAGCGGCATTAAATGCGTATGAATTACGCTGGCAAGCTAATCAGGTTTTACCGTTTGAAGAAGTAGACGGACGTTTTGGCTATTACGCTGGCGTACATTGGGATTACTTAAAAAATCACAATTTCGAATTTATTATTACAACAATAACGGTGACCCAACCACACTTAATATTAGTACAGGGCAGTATGCTTGGGATACTCGCTTTACAAGCGCCGCTTGGCTTTATAAGTTTAATAATAAAACCCGCTTTATAGCACAGGTACTTAATGGTAAAACCGAAATGGGCGCTAATGCTTTAATAGATAATGCCTTTTACAGCCATTATTTAATGTTAAGCCATAAAGAAGGCAAGCATCGAGTTTCTGTACGCTACGATTACTTTAAAGTGACAGATAACGACACCACTGCGTTTGATCCTAATGCAAGCAATGGGGAAGGTTTAACCGCAACATGGCGCTACCAGCTCACTAATAAACTACAAATAGGGGTTGAAGGTTCTGCACTTAAAAGTGTTGCAAAAAATAGAGAGCCAATTGGATTTAATGAACGAATCTCGCAGCAGCAAATAATGCTAAACGCTCAATGGCGATTTTAGGTTTTATAAACTAGATTTATTATCAAAAAGGTAGGTATTAAATATGGTTTTTTTTGGAGTAAGTAATGAATTTGAATAGTATCCGCGTCAAAGTCTCTTTTCCTATTGTTATTTTAGGTATTGCTATCTTGTCGTTAATTATTGGGTATTCATACTTAATTAACTTACAAAAAAATGCATTAGATGTGCAATCCGATAAATTTATTAAGGCTGTGTCTCTTGCTTTGAGTGCCGACAGGGATTTGTATCAAGCAAAGGTTGCTGAGTTAAATTTAGTCGCACATAACGACAATAAAGAAGCTTATTTGCAAGAACATAAAGAAAATGCTGAGCAAGTAACGCAAAGGTTAGAGCAGTACTTAGCTTTGTTATCGGACTATCCAAAAGCTATAAATGGGCTTCGCGGTTTTGATGGTGCTTATAATACTTGGTTAAACGCTTCACTGGCCTATATGAATGATAAAACAAATCTAAAAAAACAGTCTCAATCAGAAAAAGCATTTGACGAATTAAGAGCTACGCTTGATCAAGCTGGTGAATTAGCAGAGCAAACATCGGTTGAAGAAGTTCAAAAACTATCAGACACAATTGCTTCAACTAAGTTAACTATGCTTATTTTTGTCATATTAATTTTATTAGTGGCGTGTTGGTTTAGTTACCTTATTCCTAAGCAATTAACACAGCAAATTAACTATGTAACTTCTCGTATTAACGATATAGCCTCTGGTGATGGCGATTTAACTGGCAGGATCGCTATAACGTCTAAAGATGAGTTTTCTGAACTTGCAACGCAGTTCAATCGTTTTCTCGACAACTTACAGCAATTAATTCGCGATATTTTAGAGCAATCAAAAGAACTAAGTGAATTAGGAGGTGAGTTAAGTCAGGTTGCAAATAAAAACAATGCTGTAAATCAAACGCTCAGCCAAGCCTCTGAGTCAATAGTAAGTGCAGTGCATGAGATGAGTGTAGCAAGTAGAGAAGTTGCAGGTGTTGCTCAGCAATCATCAACAGAAGCTGATAAATCGTTAAATTTAGCTCAGCAAGGACTAACAGCGGTTGCGCACTCTAGTTCTCGTATTATTTCTTTGTCGCAAAATATGGAGCAAGCTATGGCGCGCTCTACAGAGCTACAACAAAGTTCTGATAACATTGCCAAAGTACTTGAGGTTATTCGTGCAATTGCAGAGCAAACAAATCTGCTGGCGCTTAATGCTGCTATTGAAGCCGCGCGAGCTGGTGAATATGGCAGAGGTTTTGCTGTAGTAGCAGATGAAGTAAGAACATTGGCTACACGCACGCAAGTAAGCACAAACGATATTCAAAAAATGATAGAGCAATTTGCAACGAGCGTAGAACAATCAATTAAAGCGATAGATGAAGGTAAGCAATTTGCAGATGATGCGGTTGGCTCGTTTAGTCAAACTAATGATGTGCTTAATGCAATGCAAAGCTCGTCTACTAAAGTAAATGATATGGCGATGCAAACAGCGCAAGCGACTGAAGAGCAGACAACGGTTGCAGATGAAATAAGTCAAAACCTATCATCATTAAACGATCAAACTTTAGAAGGGGGGGCGCTTGCTCGAACTACTGAGGATGTATCTAAAAAAATGAGGGCGTTCAGAATTCTGTGTCAGCCTAAATTGCTAAATATCTAGCA
>NZ_WTKZ01000095.1:0-8264 GCF_011378805.1 Pseudoalteromonas sp. Z9A6 | reverse complement strand
TGAAACACCAGTAGCAACTGAAGAGCCAGCTAAAGTTGAAACGCCAGTAGCCACTGAAGAGCCAGCTAAAGTTGAAACGCCAGTAGCAACTGAAGAGTCTGCTAAAGCTGAAACACCAGTAGTAACTGAAGAGCCTGCTAAAGTTGAAGCAAAAGTGAAAACTGAAAAATCAGCACCGCATGTTAAAACAGCGGTTACTCAAGGGTCAGCAAGTGCGCCAATGGCACAACCTACTCCTGTAGCTGATAGCGAAGTGAAACATACGTCTGTAGCAATGGCTCACGATAAACGTGAACTAGTTCCAGACAGTGGTTTACGTGCAGGTTCAATCAAACCTGCTGGTCGTGCAAGTTCTGCAATGACTAAAACAATGAGTGTTGATTAATAACTAACATTCATTTAAAAGCCCCGCTATTTAATAAATAGCGGGGCTTTTTTGTTTATATGATTTGAATAATTATTAAAGTTTCTTCACGCCCACAATAAGCGATTTATTCACAAAGAGGTAAAGAGACGCTGCGCTTTTAGAGGTAGTAAAAAGGCTAAGTCTTGTTAATAAAGCACGACTTGTGTTTTCTCATTTACTCCTCTTTCACTTCTCTATGTGAAATAAATATTTAAGGTTTTTTCCGATGCAACGAATTTATATACTGATACAAAAAAGCGCGATATAAATACCGCGCTCTTAAATCAGCTTTTTAACTTGTGAAATTTACTCGCTTTCACTTTCCATAAAACGTTGTAACTGATCTTTTAAGTTTGGTGGAATACCTTTAATTACAAGCGTGTCCGTTGCATCGTTGTAAGTTACGCGCTCGCCTAGGTGTTTACGTTCAAAGCTTACACTTACACCCCCACCAAGACCAGAGAACTTAACCATGCTGGTTACGGTTTTCTTATCAACAGGGAAAGTTTCTTCTAAGTCATAGCTTTGTTCTTTACAAAAACTATCAAACGGGCTGTCATCGCCTTTTGTAAGCGTTGCAGATAGCTCGCTTACGCTGGCATCTTCACCAGTTGTCACACAGTCATTACAGTAGTCAAAAACTTGTTTACGTAAATCGTCTTTTTCTGATTTATCAAATTGTTGCTCAGATAAATAATCCTCTACTGCGCTAAGCATTACTTGGCTTTGCTGTTTTGAATCAATACCCTCTTCACAACCTAAAAAGTCTAAGAAAAAGTCGGCAACTTTACGTCCAGCTCGCCCTTTGATAAATGAAATATAACGGTTGTCGTCAGCTTGTGTATCCCACGCTGTTAAATCGATACGAGCAGCAAGTTGCATGCGTGATATGTCTAAATGACGAGAAGCGGCTAAATCAAGCTCTGAGGTCATAGAATAATGCTCTTTGATGTTAATCATCGCAATTAGCATGTAATCAGTTGCAACGTACTGGTAATGACAAAATACTAAATAGCCTGTTTCACTAAATGCATATTTATCAAGCTCTTCTTTTAAAACCGTCGAGGCTTGCTCGGTCATATGCCAAAAGCCTAACTCATCATTACGGTAACTTTGCATTGCAGATGCTACAACACTGTTTTTGTCACCACTGAAAGCACAATAACCTTTACCAGGTTTACCATTGTATGCATGATGTAATTGTTCGATAAAAACGGCTACTTTATCGTTAATTACCATCTCATCATTTCGAAGGTGAATTTGCGTATCGTCGTCTTTTTTGTCTACATAGTGAACGACTAATTTTTTAACGTCTGTTGTCATCTTTGTTTTTCACGCCTCTAGTGTTAAAATACGAGAATATAACTATTTTATTGAACCAACTAATGCCAATCTTATCAAAATACTCTAATGAAGAAGTAGAACAAATCGTCGATCAGCTTATTGATGTGCTAACTAAACACAATGCGCCGGTTGATTTAAGTCTTATGTGTTTAGGAAATTCTATCACGCATATCTTAAAAGAGCATGTACCAACAGGGAAAAGACAAGCTGTAACCGAGAACTTTGCAAAAGCGCTCGCGCAGTCGGTTAAATAAAATTTATGAATTTATCGCAGCACAATCAATTTTCATCAAAAGCGAGTCAGCTGCTAAGTTGGGGGCATTGGTTTACCTTTGCCAATATCGGCTTAGCCCTGCTTATTAGCTTAAGCTATTTATTTGCAGACTCGCCACCTACAAGCTTTTTAGGCATTACCTATATGCTAGTTACTTGGCTAAGCCACACTAGTTTTATAGCCTTTTTAGCGTTTGTGCTGACGGTATTTCCGCTTAGTTTAGTATTCCCCTACCCACGACACATTCGCGGCATGGCCGCTGTTATAGCCACTGTAGGCGCATCATTGCTTACTCTTGATGCTTATGTGTATGTTAACTTAGGTTATCACCTGAGTATATCTGCCTTACCTGAAATAATTTCATTGTTGTGGCATCGTTTAACAAGCTCTCCTGCTTTAACAACCATTTTAGCCAGTGGTATTGTTGTTGTTATTTTAGGCTTTCAGCTACTTGTTAGTAATTACACATGGCACCACCTTGAGCGTTTAAAGCAATATAAATTTGCACGTTACGCAATTTCTTTTTTAATCGTGTGTTTTTCGCTTAGCCACAGTATTCATATTTGGGCTGACGCCAATTTAAACTTTGACGTAACAAAACAAGATAATGTTTTGCCACTTTCATACCCTACTACCGCTAAAAGCTTGTTAGCTAAAAATGATCTGCTAGATATAGAAAGCTACGAGCAAGCACACAACGTAAAAATTAATAACCAAAATATTAGTTATCAAATGCCAAGCCCGCTTGAAAAATGCGAGGACTACACACAAGCCAATGTAGATATATTTGTATTTGAAACTCAACAACAACTCGAAAAGTTTGTTGCCGAGAATAAAAACATGCACAAAACAGAGCAGTTTTTACAGCCAACAAATCATGACGATACGTTATTTAGCTTAGTGTATGGTTTACCCGCTTTTTATAAAGCAGCAATTTTAACCGAGCAGACACTCCCAGTTTGGCAAAGTCAGCGCCGTAGCATTGAAGTAACTGGCATTGAAGAACTAAGCTTTATTAATGATCAAGCACATAGCTCTAGTGCTATTCGAGTCATTAAAGCGAGCGATACCCCTACTGTTCGAGATGGTGAAACACAGGTTTTTGCTTTTAGTCTTGCCAATAACAAGCAAGAAGTAGTAACCACCTCAACTTTATACAGCTCTGACAAACGTATTTCTAAAGTAGATGGGCTAATTCAACCTAGCGACTTAATTGCAACAAGCGTTGGGCAATATTTAAATTGCAAAGCTATTGCCAAGCAAACAATGCTAGGCGTTAATTTATACAAGAAAAAAGATGATATGGGCGTTAACTACTCTCAGGGTGTTGTTATAGCCTATAAAAAAGATAGGATTACCTTAATAGATTCAGATGGTAACTTTAAAAACATTTCCGCCGCTGAAGGTTTTTCTATTGAACAAGGTTTAGATATACCATTTTTAGTACAGAGTATTAAAAAGCTCAAAACCTTTACCCAATAACAGTTATCCTAACCTAGCTTGATATACCACCAAGCTAGGTTATAGTTTTATATTGTTGTTAGATATAAAAACCAAGGATGACATGTATGTTTAAAACTTCTCGTTATATTCTCCATTCTAGCTTTTTACTTATCAGTTTTTTTAGCTTTAGCGATACCACTTACTACAAATGTGTAACAGAAAAAGGCACTGTCTTTTCTCAACTCCCCTGTGACGACGAAGCAACGACTTATAAAGTTAACACAACGGGTAATCAGTATTCTGGTCCTAAGGTTGACTACACTAAACAACTAAACGAACTTGAGCGTGAAAGGCTTCTGTCTGCCTTACAGGCAGAGCTTCGCAGTAATAACCATAAACTAACAATACTTGATCGTAATAAAGAGCGTGCTGAATACAAACAACAAGAGCGGTTAAATCATATCTTAGCCATTGATGATAAAAAGCGTATTACTAAAGACATTACTAAAAAACTAAAAATAATTAATAAAACATATAAGAAAAACGTATCGGCTGTTACTAAACAAATTAAAATTCTCGAAAAAAAGATAGCTCAACTCCAATAAATTACTCTTAGTTAGTAAGTAACATTTATCTTGGTTTTAAACTTAAAATAACATACCCTTAACACAATAGAGTATAAACTCTAGGGACTTTTAAGGAGTGCAAATGCAACCTCGCCATATTGCTGAATTAATTTTAACGGGTTTTAAAAGGCACTATCAGTTATTTCAAAAAACAACAGCCAAAGCCCCTCTTGCCTTTGCAAAAAAAGATTGGCAAGCAATTAATGATATCAGCCGTTTGCGTATCAGTTATTATGATGATCGTGTTAACGAAACCACGCAAGCGCTAAAAAAAGAAACCCCAACCGAACAACTCGATGAAAGCCTATGGCTTGAAGTTAAAAAGATATATCAGCATTTTTTATGTTTTCATCCCCAAGCAGAGCTCGCCGAAACTTTTTATAACTCTGTATTTTGCCGGCTGTACCATAGGCGCTATTTTCATAATGACTTTATATTTGTAGAAGCAACCTTAAAAGATGCTCCTTCAGTGCCTGTAGAAGCAGAATATAGAACATACTTTCCTGTAGTTGATGGCCTAAAACCAACAATAAAACGCATTATTAGCCATTTTGATTTTAAAGCCCCATTTGTAAATTTAGAGCGTGATATTCGCCTCCTTGTTAAAGCTTTTTATAAACAAGCCCCCGATACACATCACCAACCTTGGCAAATGCGCTTTGATATTTTACACACGCCTTTTTATCGAAATAAAGCAGCCTATATTGTTGGTCGTGTTGTTTCAAAAAGTGGGGTTCAGCCCTTTATAATCGCTGTATTACACGATGAAGATAACGGATTATATTTAGATGCACTTTTAACTAAGTCATCTCAAATGCGTGTTATTTTTGGCTTTGCCCGCGCTTATTTTATGGTAGAGACTCATGCACCTTCAGCACTTGTTCGGTTTTTAAATCAACTTATGCCAAACAAAACACTTGCTGAGCTCTATAACGCAGTGGGTTTTCATAAGCAGGGTAAAACTGAGTTTTACCGAGAGTTTTTAAATCATTTATCTCACTCTAGTGATGAGTTTACAATTGCACCGGGGACTCCCGGTATGGTGATGATGGTATTTACCCTCCCCTCATTTGGCTATGTTTTTAAAGTAATAAAAGACAAATTTGGTGAGAGTAAACCCTTTGGCCGTGATACCGTATTAAAACGCTATCAACTGGTAAAAAACCATGATCGCGTTGGCAGAATGGCCGATACCATAGAGTATTCTAACGTCGTATTTCCTTTAGCGCGTTTTGATAGTAATTTACTTGCGCAATTACATAAAACAATTGGCTCATCAATGATAATTGAGGGCGATTGGTTGATCATCAAGCATTTGTATATTGAACGGCGCATGACACCTCTTAACTTGTTTTTAGAAAATGCTGATGAAGAAAGTGTCGCCGACGCGATTGAAGAATATGGGCAAGCCCTAAAAGAAATGATTGCTGTTAATATATTCCCTGGTGATATGCTCTTAAAAAACTTTGGTGTAAGTAAGCACAAACGTATTATTTTTTACGATTACGATGAAGTTCAATATCTAACCGATATGAACTTTAGAGCATTACCAAAAGCAAAGAGCTATGACGACTATCTAATGGATGAACAAAGTTACTCTGTTGCACCACAGGACGTATTTCCTGAGCAACTTTGTACATTTGTAATGCCAAACCCTATGTATAAAAAGTTTTTACTCAGCACTCATCCTGAGCTTATAGATGTTAGCTTTTGGAAGCAGGCACAACAAAATATAAAAAATGGTCAGGTAAGTCATATTTACCCATACCCGACAGCACAGCGCTTTATTCACCACTGGTAAGCGCTAAAGGACACACACAATGAATATAAGTAAAATAGATTTAAATTTACTCGTTTACCTCGATACATTGCTTCGAGAATGCAACGTAACACGCGCTGCTAATCAATTGAGTATAACGCAACCTGCAATGAGTAATGGCCTTAAACGTCTTCGTAACTTATTTAACGACCCTATTTTAGTTCGTACCAGCGATGGTATGGTGCCTACCGAGCGTGCTTTGGAGTTACAACCCGTTATTCGTGGCATATTAATGACGCTTGAAGAAACTCTAGCTCCTAATCGAGAATTTGAGGCAAGCCAAAGTAAGCGTGTGTTTAGAATAATGGCCAGTGATTACGCTGCAAGTACATTAGCACCAAAGCTTTTAAGTAAATTGCACGAAGAAGCCCCCGATACTACTTTAGATATACTCACACCAAGTGATGTCACCTTTCATGATGTAGAAAACGGTAAAGTAGATATGGCAATCAACCGTTTTGAAAACTTACCTCAGTCTTTTCATCATAAACGTATTTGGAAAGATAGTTTTTGCTGCTTAGTAAAAGCCGATAATCCTATAATTGAAAACTTTAGCCTCGACAGCTATTTAAAAGCGCGCCATATATGGGTGAGTAAAACAGGTTTTGGTGTAGGTGTAGGCATGGACCCTAAAGATGTGCAAAAACTTGGCTGGGTTGACGAAGCACTTGCTCACTTTGGTAAGCATCGTAATATTGCCACTTTTACGCGTAACTACCATGTGGCAATTCATTTAGCTAAAGAGAAAAATTTGATTGCGACCCTTCCTTCAAAAGCCGCAAATATATATTTAGATGATCCGGGGCTTAAAATTTTAGAGCCACCATTTCCAATCCCTCCTTTTGAGCTTGATATGATTTGGAGCCCACTGTTACATCGCGATGCGAGTCACATTTGGTTACGTCAAAAAGTAGCTGAAGTAGCTGAAGAGCTAAAATAACTTTATTACACAATATAATGTAAAAATTGCTAGGTTAATTTTTTTCCTGTTAACTTAGCATCTTACTAAAATAAAATTAAACCAATAAAATCAAATAACTACATAACTATTGAAACGTGGAACATACATTGCTTTAATTAAATTGAACTATACATTCATTTAATTAAAGAGGTCATTATGAACACCCATCAAGGATCAGAAGTAAATCATATTACTGACATCATTCAAGTTATGAACAGCGGCATAGATTTTTATCAAAAGGCACAGGAAAAAGTTGAAGACCCTGCTATTGGTGCACTTTTTCAGCGTATGATAGATGCCCGAAAAGTGAGTGTTGAGCGCTTGCAGCCATATGCAATTAATGAAAAAGGCGAACGCGAAGATGGCTCATCTTTCGCAGTTGAAGCACGACGCGCATACACAGCCCTATTGACCACTTTTACCTCACACAACGACAACACGTATGTAAAAGAGCTTGAAGAGGTAGAAGATAAAACCCTTGAAGAAATTAAAGCAGCAATGGATAAACCGCAACCAGCTGACTGCGAAGCTGCACTGGCTAAAACATTATTAACAATGCAAAGCTGCCATGCAGAAATGAGCCGTATGCAAAAGCATTAAGCTTACATAGCGCATAACTAGAACCCAGCCTCGAGCTGGGTTTTTTATTGCCTCTAATACCAATCTACATATTTTTTTAAGCAATTTAACGAATTGAATTACATTATAACGATGCTAAATAGACCCATATTTAAGCAGAACGGTATAAACACCACCTTATTTCACCACATTTTAAATACATAATTAGTACAAATATTTAATGTTATTAGAATATTTATTTAACCACGCTTTATTTTTGCTGTGCTAATTTTGTTAATAGGTACCTAAAACCTTGCTGTGGCGCCGCAGCATTTAATTAAAAATAAGGTCCAATATGAAAAAACTAACCAAACTGCAAAATAATGCTGATGTAGATATGACCCCGATGTTAGACATAGTGTTCATATTACTAATTTTCTTTATTGTAACTACATCTTTTGTAAAACCTGTGGCTATTGAATTAAACCGACCACTCGACAGCCCTCAAATAGATAAGCCTGTTAAAAATGCTTTATTTAAAATTGATGAAAGTAACGGAGTATATTTTTCTGGGAGGTTAATTGATTTAGAGCAAGTTTCGACTAATTTAGCTATGTTCGCGGCTGAATATGAAATAAGTTCGGTACTTATAATCGCAGACGAAAACAGTACACATAATACTTTAATGAATGTAATGAATAATATTAAGCAATACGATGATTATCCAATAAGTTTGATTTCTAAATAAAATCAGCCCAAGCTAAAACCAAAAAAAGGGCCTTACGGCTAATGCCAGTCAGTTAAGCTGACTGGCATCTTTCTTTTTATGGGGA
>NZ_WTKZ01000094.1:0-8890 GCF_011378805.1 Pseudoalteromonas sp. Z9A6 | reverse complement strand
TAGCTAAAAAAGATCCTTAGAAAATAATTTGTCTTGGTGAATAGTTACCCTGATTTAAACTTATCGAAGGTTTATGTATTAAGCACATCAGGCACCTGTTCGGCATCAGAAGCTTTTATTAATGGTTTAAAAGGTATAGACGCAGAAGTTATTTTAATTGGCGACACAACCTGCGGTAAGCCCTATGGCTTTACCCCAACTCATAACTGCGCAACAACCTATTACACTATTCAATTTAGTGGGGTAAATAGCAAAGGATTTGGCGAATACGCTGCGGGTTTTACACCAACCCCTACGCCACAATTTGATGCTGATGTTCAAGGTTGTGAAATTGAGGACGACTTTGATCATCAGTTAGGCGACAGTGACGAGGCCGTTTTAGCCACCGCATTGTTTCATGTTGAAAATGGCAGTTGTCCAATTAGAACGGCTGCTGCAAAAGCAGAGCCAGCTAATTTTTCAAGCTCTCGTGAATCTCTCATTCCTTTAAATATGCCGGTACAATTTACCCAGCGTAATATGGACTTAACTTGGCCAACACTGAGTGAGGAAAGGTAATGGCTAAATTATTACTCCCATTAGCTACCTTATTCGCTTTGGGTGGATGCCAAAGTGTAAATAGTGAGCCCGCTAAACCCGCTATATTAACGAGCGTTAATCCTAGCGTTATTACAACACTACAACAGGCAATTCAACAAGCTAAGGGAGGCGCATTAGTAACACTTTCCGATTCCGTATTTACTAAACGTAGCGAACTGCTAATTGATCATGCAATGAGTAAAGGGTCTGATGGCAGAGTAATTATGGGCGCGCATAATATAAAATCTGAAAAGTTTATTTTGCAGCTACGTAATAACCAATGCGAGCTTTACTATCCTAAAAAAGAGCTTACTACAGTACTTGAAGGTGTGACCTGTAAAGAGTTATAAGGCACTTTAAAGTTTATAAAAAAGGCGTGCAGCACATCGCTGTACGCCTTTTTCTATTTTAAAGCGTTATTACAAGTCTTGATGCGGACCAAACACTTCATAATGAATCTGCTCGTTTTTAACACCTAGTTCAAGTAACTGGTTTTTTATAAATGCCATAAAACCGGCAGGACCACATAAGTAAAAGTCGCCATTACTCAATGGTAGCTGTGCTTGTACTGCATTTAGGTTCATTAACCCAGTAAAGTCAGCGCCCTCTGCCGCTTGGTTAAACCACGTTATTGTTTTCAAGCGGTTATTCTGCGCTGTTAGATCATATAAATATTTTGAAAACGAATGTTGCTGAGTATTTTCGCAAGCATGTAAATACATAATCTCTTGATTAGAGTTGTCACTTAATAGCGTTTCAAGCATAGCCAGCATTGGCGTTTGCCCAACACCTGCTGAAATGAGTACCGCTGGGTTTGTGTTATTGCGTAAAAAGAAGTCTCCTGCCGGCGGGTATAGCTCAACAATAGTGCCTTGCTCTAATGAGTGTAGATAATTAGACACCATGCCAGGCTTTGGCTGTAGCTCTTTTTTAACACTAATACGGTAGTTTTTAGCGTTACTTTTTTGTGAAATAGAATACTGGCGAATTTCTTCATATTCAGCGCCCTCTGGCTTAACTTTAATACCTAAATACTGCCCTGGTTTATGTGTAATAACAGCTTCGCCATCAACTGGCGTAAGTGTAAAACTCGTTACTAGTTCTGATTCGGCCTGTTTGTTGGTTATTTCAAATTGGCGAGTTCCCGCCCAACCACCGTGTTTATTTTTACTGTGCTCATACAAAGCAGCTTCTTCGGTTATACAAATATCAGCAAGTACGCCGTAAGCTTCGCGCCAAGCGTATTCAACATCGGGAGTAAATTGCTCAGGAAGAAGCTCTTTAAGCGTACCAATTAAGTGTGCACCTACAATAGGGTAATGCTCAGGTAAAATATTCAAGCTTGTATGCTTATGATTAATACGTGTTAGCGCTTCTTTTAATACAGCTAAATTATCAATATTTTGTGCATACGCAGCCAATGCATTAAAAAGTGCAAATTGCTGACGACCTGTATCTTGGTTCGCCATATTAAAAATATTTTTAAGCTCAGGATTATGACTAAATAAACGCTTATAAAAATGATTGGTAACAACCGTACCCGCCTGCGCTAATAACGGAACAGTACTTTTTACGATCTCAATGGTTTTATCAGATAACATATGTATTTCCTATGGATGAACTAACCACGACGCCCATCAACACGACGCCGCGTTAATATAGGTGTGCAGTGAATTAAAAATAATAAAAAAGCCACTAACCACAGCAAAGCACTTATTTGCCAAGCAAGGTGAGGCCCAATAATAAAAGGGAGCAATGAACGAGTAATAGCGGCTACTAACACAAGTGCAAAAGCAACAGCCATGTAATGAGGAATAGCGAGTGTACGCCCTGTATGACCATGCGATACACGCGTCATCATTGCTAAAATCATCATACCTATTGTGCCAATAGTGATTAGGTGCAGCGCATCTTTAAATTGTATTGCACTGCTATAAAAGCTAAATGCAACCATCATTAACCCTACGCCTAACGTAAGGTACGAAAAATGCAAAGACCATAACAAAGGTATTCTCAATACCTTGCTATCCCACCAAAAACCAGCCCTAAGTAGGTGAAGCGCAGCAACAGTTGCAACAACTAACGCAGGATTAATCGTGTTCAAAAACAACTTGTTGATGAAAAATAAAGTGATAGCCACAATAGATAAATACATCACCGCTTTATCTATTTTAGGAGTGCGTACTTGCTCGGTTAAACCCAGACCTTTAGCGGTAAAAAATGGTAAAACGCGACCCGCAACAATGCCAACTAGTAAAGTAATAACCAGTACTGCGGTATCAACCACACCAAGTGCAAGCTGCATGTTTTGCTGTAAAATAAGTATTAAATACAATACATTGAGTCCACAAAGCACAGCTAAAATAGCTAAAAACGGATAGTTACTTTTGCTATTGGCTTTTAATAACATATTAGCCAACGCGGTTATGGCACCTAGCCACCAAATAACTTGTAATGTAAGTGCAGCATATAAATTAAAATGAGCAATATCAGGCAGTACTACAAAAAATGCTAAGCGTGCTGCAAGCCATATAAACGTAAGCCACATAAGTGCTTTGCCATTTATGCTCGGTACGCCTGTCCATGTTTGTGCAGCGGTAAGTAAAAAGCCAACAGCTACAACTCCTGCAAAGCCAAACAGCATTTCGTGCGCGTGCCATAATGTCGCAGGTATCGATAAGTGCCAACTTGCATGGCCTGTTAAAATAAGTAGCCAATACCCCACTGACAAAAATGCCAATAAGCCACCGCCTAAAAAGAAAGGTCTAAAAGCGAGCATCCATAATGGCCATTGAGATACTTGATGAATAGCAACGCGTGCTGGCATTGGCTCTGTTAAGTTTATAGGGCGCATTATTTTATTTCCTTCCCTACACCATACTGAGCAAAAAAGTATTCAGCGCACGCTAGTGCCTCATGCAGTGAACTAAACTGTGTTTGATTATTTAAATTATTCAGCATTAGTGTGTTCATGGCGATCTCTGTAACTAACTACGTTACTTAGCTATTACACATACTGTGCCAACAAGTTTATTCGTTTAAATTCAATGCGTTAAATAAAATCACTTTACACTATGAGTCTTTATGACCTACTATAAATTAACTCATAAAAACACAAATAGGTCATTTTGACGTGAACCAGCAATTCAACCTTACACAAGTTGCTCTAGAGCTTGCTCAAAGTACACTACACGAGCATAGCTTTGATCAATTACTAGCAACGGTTGAGCGGGTTATTCCTAGTGATGCAAGTGCGTTATTAGTGCTTCAGGGCGAACAATTAAAACCACTGGCAATTAAAGGATTAATGCCCGACAGTTTAGGCAGACGATTTAAAATAGTAGAACACCCTCGCCTAGAAGCTATTTGCAAAAGCACACTCGCGCTTCAATTTGCGCACGACTGCCCATTACCCGATCCATACGACGGATTACTATTAGCTAAAACCGGCGACATACCGGTACATGCATGTTTAGGTTTACCTCTTTATGATAAAAACGCGCTACTTGGCGTACTTACGTTCGATAGCCTTAACGCCAATGCATTTAACAGCATAAGCGCTGATACACTCGATACCCTACAAACGCTGTGTAGTGCGCACTTTAAAACAGCTTTAGAGCTTGCCCATTACAAACAGCATGCACAGCACTCAAGTGCATTAGTACAAGAACTAAATCGTGAAGCGTTAACACGGGACGGCGGTGAAATTATTGGTCAAAGTCCGCTAATGCAAACACTTAAAAACGAAATTAAACTCGTTGCAGCATCTAACTTTAGCGTGCTGATATTAGGTGAAACAGGGGTAGGAAAAGAACTTGTTGCGCGTAATATTCACTTAAATTCAGCTCGAAAAGATCAACCGCTTATTCACTTAAATTGTGCATCGCTTCCCGAAAGCCTTGCTGAAAGTGAATTTTTTGGTCATGCGAAAGGGGCTTTTACAGGCGCACAAAATTCGCGCCAAGGTAAATTTCAATTAGCTGATGGCGGCACGTTATTTTTAGATGAAATTGGCGAACTGCCCCTGGCCATGCAAAGTAAACTATTACGAGTGCTACAAAGTGGCGAAATACAAACGGTAGGAGAAGACACGCCAAAGTACGTAGATGTACGCGTCGTTGCTGCAACCAACAGAAATTTAAAAGAAGAAGTAGCTCAAGGTCGCTTTAGAGCCGATTTATACCATCGCCTCAGTGTCTACCCTATTACTGTGCCACCACTTAGTAAACGCGAGCACGACATAACACTCTTAGCTGGTTATTTTATTGAGCAAACAGCCCGTAAATTAGGGATAAAACAATTAAAACTAAGCCCCGAAGCGCAAGCATTGCTTAATCAGTACAACTGGCCAGGTAACGTTCGCGAGCTTGAACATGTCATTAGCCGCAGCGCCCTAAAAGCAAAACAAAGCCAATGGCAAAATCCAATAATAACCATTACAAGCGAGCACTGTGATTTAACACCGAGTGCGCTGCAACCCCCTATAGCAGAGAGCCGAAGTACAGCGAACGCCTTAATCAACCAACCTTTAAAACAAGCTGTAGAATCGTTGCAATACAACATAATTACCGAGCAATTAAAACAGCATAACTACAACTGGTCGGCAGCAGCAAGAGTACTTGAATTAGATAGAGCAAACTTAGTACGCTTGGCTAAACGCCTAGGAATAGAAGTAAAAAAAATACTATAATCATTTAAAATACAGCTAAAACTATTGATTAGCAGCTAACTTACTAAAGTGTGTTTTTAACAACCCTGCAAAAGCTTGTACTTTAGCAGTACGATGCACTAAGTGATGCGTGACTAACCATACATCGGTAGGCCAGCTTAACTGACTGTGCAATATAGGCACTAAATCAGGATATTGCGCCGCTACGTCATGTTGTAACCCGCCAATGCCTAACCCTTTAATGATTGCACGAGTCGCTTCTGCAGTTTCAGATACTCGCAGCTTTATTTGCGATGCAGGAATGTGCTCATCAGCCCATGCAAAATAAGGCACGCGGGCATTAAAACCAGCCACGCCCGATACAAAGTTATGTTGTTGTAAATCAATTAATAATTTAGGCATACCGTATTTATTAATGTAACGTTTATTAGCGTATAAACCCGATGAAAGCTGCGCCAAATGCTGAGCAATATAATCGCCTTCATCAGGTCTTGGGCCTGCACGCACTGCAATATGTGCTTGTCCGTGATCGAGCCTTAGCCTTTTTTGTTCTAAAATAACCTCAAGCTGCACTTGTGGATGTAGCGCCTGAAATTGCTCACATACATCACCAAGGACATCCATGAAGCCACTTACCGTCGTTAGCAACAAACTACCTCTAAGGGTGCTATCGGCCGCTACTATATCGTTATGTAACTGCTCTAAGGAGCTATGGATTGTTTGTGCTGTTGCAAATAACTTGGTGCCAATTTCAGTAACCTTGTAGCCACGAGCATGGCGATGAAAAAGCCGTGCATTTAAGTTTTTTTCAAGATTATTAATTCGCCTAAGCACTGTGCTGTGGTGCACATTAAGCTCCTCGGCCGCTGCTGTTAGCGTGCCTAACCGTGCCACTTCAAACGCAACTTTAACGTCTTGCCAATCTTCAAATTTTATCGCCATGCTGCCTACCTTTTACTTATGTGCATATACGCACACAAGTGTTGCGTTTATTAGGGTTTTCTACAAGTGAAATTTTGCTACATTAGTCATGTAACTTAAAACATTAAAAGGCCACTACCATGTCAGCACCAAAAATTATCGCCCTAGCAGGAAGCCTTCGCCAAGAAAGCTTTAATCAAAAAATTATTAATGAGGCAGCACGCTTTGCTCTACAAACAGGTGCTGAAGTAGAAGTAATAAAACTAAACGAATTAAACATCCCACTATTTAACGAAGATATTGAAGCGCAAGGTACACCAAGCGATGTACAGCTTTTAAAAGATAAGCTACGTAAAGCCGACGGTATTTTACTAGCAAGCCCAGAGTACAACGGCTCTATTACCGCAGCACTAAAAAATGCGATTGATTGGGCATCGCGCACAGAACAAGGTGCTGTTCCTGCTTTTCGTAATAAAGTGGTTGCTTTGTTTGCAGCATCGCCTGGTGGGCTTGGCGGCTTACGCGGTTTAAATCATGTGCGTGATATATTAAGCGGCATTGGATCGTTAGTACTTGCCGATCAACTTGCAGTACCCGCTGTGCACACATTGTTTAATGAAAATGGGCAAATAAATGAACCTGTAACGGCTGAAAAAGTATCAGCCCTCGCTCATCAGTTAGTAAGCGTTGCAAGTAAGTTAAAATAACTTGCACGCACGCCTACTTACTTTGTCGCTGCTATTTTGGCGGCGATAAAGTCGGTATGCGTTACATATAAAAGCCCTGCTACTTTACGTATAACGTAGTCTTCTTGGGGATCTATTTCTCCATCGGCATACGCTAAGCGCCATAATAACTCTATTATTTCTATTCGCTGCGCCGCGCTACAATGCTCATTAATCTGCTTTGAAAACTGAAAGTAATCTATCGAATCATCTAAGCTACTTGCCGCATTATTAGTAAGCTCATTAACCTCAGTGTCTGTTAAATTAAAGTACTTTTTTAAGGTTACAGTCAGGGTTCGTTGTTCATCATGTTCAAGCTTGGTATCTGCGCGCATAACTTCAATTAATAATGCAGCAACCGCTGTTTTTAAATCGTGCTCTTGCATACTTGGCTGCTGTTCATCGAATACAGCAAAAAGTTGTTTTATTTGTTTGAACATCACACTTTCCCTTTTTGGGTGTTAGACTAATACGTAAAGAAATCGACCTTATTACTCTTATTAATGGGTATAAAGTTCGCAAATTAAAGGATACATTTTATGAAAGGAATAAACACACCACGCTTATTTATAGGCGCTACGCTGGTGGCCCTTTCGAGTGCAAATACTGCACTTGCTGAAAAAGCCGAAACCGAGAAGCTCTACGACTTTGATAACAAAGTACATTACTACCAAACACAAATTGGCGAAGACAACTATAAAATAGAAATCCAGTCAGACGATTACAAACACTTTACCAATCAAAGTGTATTTTTGTTACGTCATGCTGACCGTCTATGCCGCGGCAATACCTTTATGTTGAAAGTACTTGAAGGCGTGCAAGAGTACGAACGCTTTCCAACAAAACCACGCGCTTTCCAACCAGATTTAAGTGTTTTACTCCAATGCGAAACTAAAGAAAATACAAGTAAGGGTAAGTAACCTTAGTCTTTATAACCCCAAGGTGCTGATGGTGGAGTAATCGGTTTAGTTAAATCAAAATCCACCTTAAACTCACGTCCTTGGCGAATTAATCGATAAGTAAATACTTCTGGGTAAATATACATTTGCCATGTATTACCTACAGACTGCGCAAGACCTTGTTTTACAAATAACTCTTTAGAGTATTGGTCTGCTGGAAACGACTGTATCTGCGCAGACCCTGCATCAAGCGTATGGCCACCATACATAGTTGATGCGTCGTCTGTTCCATCTTTATGACGATGATCGTGCTTTAAACTCAAGCCGCTACCCGTTTTAGTTATGATCCACGTACGTGATGCATCGTCTCCTACATGAAACGGTACTTGTAACTCAGTCTCACTACATTTACGTACATGCATAACCAGTTTTTTATCTGTAAATGAGCTTGGGCCTTTCGCGTTATCTACCGCTACTTCACCTTCAAAAGCTTTACCGCAATGCGCTGCAATACTATTAAAAAAGGCATCATGAGTAGGAATAGACACTAACGGTGCAGGGCGTGCAAAAGCTGTCGATGAAGCAACTATTAAAGTTGCTGCAGTTAATAATTTCATTTGTTTCTCGTTATAATTATTTTAAAACACCTGTAATAGTACAGTTTTCTTAAGTACTTTATTAGAAGTATCTATATAAAAATGAGAGCGGGACAGCTAGATAAAATTTTAAGTAATGATTAACGACTAAATATCTCTGTACTCATTAACAATCCTACTTTTATAAATATTAATTACACACTCCTAGATGTGATTTTAACGTCGGGAGTCGCTGCGCTCGCCCGACCTACCTGATGGATGTTGCTGTGAGTGTGTGTTAACTACGCACATTTCACTTTTCTGCAGACGTAAAAAAGCCCGACTATTTCTAGTCAGGTTCTCTACAATTTGAGGTCTGTACGCTACGCAGTAGGATGTCGTAGTGCCCACGGCGGTGGAGAGCCACAGTGAAATGCTACACTCTCTTTGTGTCGGGAGTCGCTACGCTCGCCCGACCTACGTGGTAGGTGATGGGTATTGATGTGAGTGCCTATTAATGGT
>NZ_WTKZ01000093.1:0-9145 GCF_011378805.1 Pseudoalteromonas sp. Z9A6 | reverse complement strand
TAGATAATCAGAACATCGATGCTAGGTGTGGTTCGCTAGACGCTTACAAAAGTTTACCACTTTAGTCGCTTAAATCGGCTTTATGGTAATGTTAAGCAGTTGACTGGTAAACATTAACCTCATTGATTAAGGTATGCTGATTAAAAATAACAAGAAAGGCTTACCACTATTTCTTCATCAAACACCAAGCGTATACAAATTCTCAGCGAATCAGAAATCAACGAACTCTATGCCTTACCCAATTTTAACCGTAAAGATCGTGATGATTATTTTTCGTTAGATAGTGAAACTCAAAGGCTCGTCAACGAATTAAGACGTATTGAAACCAGAGTGTATTTTATCTTACTGCTTGGTTACTTTAGGTCACGGCCAATAGTATTTAATTTCTCATTTACTCAAGTCAGTAATGATTTAGATTATGTAAGATCCAAGTATTTCAGCGATAAAGATATGTCTCTTGAGGATTTATCACCAACAACAAAAACTAAGCTGATTAATAAGTTATTAAAATATACAGGGTTTACAGCATACCAAAGCAAGTTAGATAAAGAGCCGCTATTAAAAAGGCTTAACGATGTTGTAAAAATCAACCTTGAACCAAGGTATGTTTTTGATGAATGTATTGCTTATTTTGGTCAAAACAGAATAGCGCTAGCTGGTTATACAACGCTGCAAGACACTATTTCTACGGTATTATCAAATGAGCGTAACCGAATTGAAATGGTGCTGCTTGATAGTTTGTCTTCAGGTACCAGAAAAACATTACTTAAATTACTTGAGTCAAATAATACCTTTACTGACTTAGCCAAGTTAAAGAAAATGGCTAAGGACTTTTCAACGAGCCAAATCACCCAAGAGCTGAAGACGCATAAAATTATACGCTCGCTTTATCCAGAAATTAAGTCACTGATTGCTGAACTGGAGCTATCACCTAAAAATCTTGAATACTATGCTTCACTGGTAAAGCACAAGTCCGTTTATAAGCTTAGAAGACACGCAGATAGCCAAACTATTTTATATCTCGTTTGTTACTTGTTCTTCAGGTACCGAGAGACTAACGACAATCTTGTTGCTGCATTTATTTACTTGGTAAGGAAGTTAACCGAATCAGCTAAAGGCTATGCAAAGCAGCGTATTGTTGAAGATGTAGCCATTGTAAGAACCAAATTAAAATCCGCTGGTAGTTTATTAAAGTACTTCATCGATACCGATATGGACGATGATTTAAGCTTTGGTGATGTACGTAAAAAAGCCTTTGAATTGATCCCTGCTGACAGTATTAAACTGTTAAGTGATCACTTAGATAATAACGACTTTGATGGCCGTCAGTACGAATGGCAATTTATTGATAAACAATCCAGTAAAATTAAAAAACTTATCCGCTCATTATTTATGTCTATCGATATTGAGTTCATTCATTTAAAGGATGAACTCCATGAGCAGTATGTTATGGCACATTCTGAACTTAGTGAATTAAAGGCTATCCAAACCATTAACATCGATGTGGTACCTAAACATGACCGAGAGTATTTAGAGGGAGAAAATACCAAATTAATTGCTAATCGATTTGAGTATTTCCTTTATCGTAAAGCCGAACAATTATTTCACAGTAATAGCTTAACGGTGAAAGAAAGCGTTAATAACCGTAGTTTAACGTCAGATCTTATACAACCTAAAGAATGGCAGCAAAAAGAGACAATCATTGAAAACACTGGCCTTGATAAGCTGGCAACACCGATTAACCAAACACTCGCAGATAAGAGCCAACAATTAGAAGTTAAGCTGAAGGAAGCAAGCGAGCATATCTTTAGTGGTGATAATAAGTATGTTGAGTTTATTCCTGGCAAAGCCGAACTCAAGTGGTCAATTCCTAACAGCCGTTGGCAACAAACAATTGAAAACCCGCTCTACAATCAAATTCAACACATGGGTATCGTTGAACTCATGTTGTTTGTTGATCAAAAGACAGGTTACTTAAATTCATTTACACACATATCAGCAACTAAAGAAAAATCACCAGTAAATAAAGAAGATCTGATCGCCTGTATATTGGCAAACGGCACCAATTACGGCCTATATAAAATGGCGAATATCTCTGACCGTTCAATGGGTAAATTACGCAGTGTAGATGATAGTTATGTCAGATATGAAACACTCAAAACGTCTAATGATCAGGTTTCTAATGCTATAGCCACGTTGCCAATATTTGCCTATTACCATGTGGACGATAATCAGTTGTTTTCAAGCATTGATGGTCAAAAATTTGAGTGTCGCATAAATACGTTTAAGGCTCGGTATTCGTCTAAGTACTTCTCCAAAGGTAAAGGTGTTTCAGCATTAACATTGGTTTCTAATCATGTTCCGGTGAGTACGCAAGTCATTGGCGCTAACGAATATGAAGGTCACTTTGCTTTTGACTTACTCTATAACAACTCTTCAGATATACAGCCTAATACCTTATCGACCGATACGCATGTACTGTATATATAACTGCAATATTCTACAGATGTAAATATACTAAAATACGGACATATTTTCCTGTAAAAACATTCTTATTGAGTTACTTTAGATTTCTATAAATCATTATTCATAATCTAAATAGATATCGAAATGTCTAAAGCTAAATTTGAAGTTATAACTCACTTAAAATTATTTGAGCCTACTAGTTACTGTGTTGATGGTGAAATAATTTCTAATACATGTCCAAAAACTAAAGAAAAATATAAGTATCAAATTCAGCAAAATGATGACTTTCATTTAGATCATTACAATCATTTTCCTATGATACTTAATTCAGACGGAAGCCTTTGGGAGCAGGCTAATTTATTTTTGCTGGATAGTTTAAAATCGGTTAAACGTGTTTCTCCAAAAACATTAGAATCTAAATCTGTTGATTTAGTTATGTTTAAAAGATGGTTAGATACTGAAGAAGTTGACTATTTATCCGTCCCTAAACGAATAATGGCAAGACCAACCTATCGATTCTGTGCCTACCTTCATGAGTTAATAAGAAATGGGGAAATAAAACCTAGTACAGCTAAACGCAGAATGGGAACAGTACAAACATTCTACCGATGGCTTAAAACCTGTGCAGGAGTAACATTTGATTATCCATTGTGGAGAGAGAAAGAAGTTTTTATTAACTTTAAAGATCATAAAGGCTTTTCACTCAGTAAAAAACAAATATCCACGGATTTATCTTTTAAACAAACGAACAATAACTCTGATTATGAAGAGTACATACAAGACGGTGGAAAACTAAGGCCTCTTGCTACAAACGAGCAATACCAGTTAATCGAGGCATTAAGAAACATTGGCAATTCAGAAATGACTTTGTCATTTATGCTTGCCTTAACAACCGGTGCCAGGCTTCAAACAGTTTTCACATTAAGATATTGCCATTTTGAGGCTAAGATACCTGATACCTTAGAAGTCGTGAAAATAAATACTGGAAACGGTACCTTAATTGATACAAAGTATGGAAAAAATATTGTTCTACATATACCTGCGTGGCTATATAGGCGTATTCAGTTATATCTTGGTTCAAAGCGTGCCAAAACAAGAAATCAATTATCTAAGCTAGTTTATGAATCTGATAACCATCAATATGCATTTTTAACTAAAGGCGGACGACCTTATTATATGGCAAACTCAGATCCATTCTTAACCCTTTATCGTCATCCTCCTCGAGGAATATCTGTAAACGCATTTATACGACAGCAACTTATACCTGAGCTCACTAGCAAAGGCCACATATTTAGCATTAGATTTCATGATCTCAGAGCCACTTTTGGTATGAACTTGCTAGAAGATAAAATTAAATCTTCTAATAATATTTCAGGGAAAAAGTTATTGAGTGGTGATGCTTTATGGTCAGCCCTAATGATCGTTCAAAAAAGACTAGGTCATTCAAGTATTGCTACAACTGAGCGGTATCTGACCTTTAGAAAAGACTTTTCTATTGCACTTACTGTTCAATCTGATTTTGAAAAGCACCTTATGCAAATAGGTGATAATTATGAAGGAAAATAATACTCGATGGACAGAACGAAAAACTATTGTATATGAACTTGAAAATATCCCACTTAATTTTGATGACAATATTTATCCATTTGATTATTCACAGTTACAAATAAAAGTACCTTGGCAAGTCAAATACGTAGATGTCGGTTCCTGGTGCTATACAAAGAGAATGTCAGCATTGCATGAGTACGACCGTTTAATTAAATCTATTTATGTTTTGGAGTATGTTGATAATTCAACGTTGCGTCATTACGTCCAGCAAGCCTTGAACAGAGGTGAAGCATACCATCAGTTAAAACGTGCTATTACTTCAGTTAATGGCAATAAATTTCGAGGGGGGAATGATTACCAAGTATCACAATGGAACGATTGTGCTCGACTCATTTCAAATTGCATTATTTATTATAATTCCGCGTTACTATCGGCATTTTTACAAATCCAAGAGAGGAACGGTAGGCAAGATGTGGTTGATGTTATTTCTCGGCTTTCACCTGTTGCTTGGCAACACATTAATCTAAATGGGGAATATGCCTTTAATAAAGACCGCAAAGAAATCGACTTAGCTGGTTTACTTAGTGATGTAAAATCAATAAGTTAAAGAATGCCATCTGTTTGTATTTCTAATTCAAAAGGTACTGCGCATCAAAGTGCCATTAAAAATTGGAGGTGTTGATATTCTATATGCTTGATATATACAAGCTAACATTGATAGAAAACAGATAAGCTAACAAGTTTTTAGTCGAGCCATGAACTGTTCTATAATTGTTCTAATTGCAAAACTCTTCAATTTGGTTTGTTACTAGATTTAAAAATACTTTTCTATGCTCGATTTTAGTAAGTAGCAGCTTTTGGATGTCTTCAGGAACTTTTCTTTCTCCTGCATCTATTGCCATTAGTAATGGCTTGATATCAACTACAAGAAGACCTGCCGCCCTTGCTGCTCGAATGAACTTTAATCTCTTTAATGCACATAAGCCGTAAAGTGAATGGCCTGACTTAGTTTTTTCTTCGCAGTGTACTAAGTTCTCAAGAACATAATTTCTTACCGTATGGACAGATGTTTGTGCAGCTAGTGCCAGTTGAGAAATACTCAAAGGAAAATCCAACGCATCATCATCACTACTAATGAACTTATTGATGTCAGGTATCTCTGTCAAAAAACTGACTTCACCAACAGGAATGTTTTCAACCTTAGATTTAATCATGATTTAGCATGCTTCCAATTTGTGTTGTTAATGGAATGCCTTAAGATATCTTGATTACATTCAATCAATTGGCACTCCATTAACATTTCTGTAAGTACATTACCGTTAAATGATTACCCTGCGCAGCAAGATAGCTCTTTAACGTCTTTGCTAAAGGTTTGAGCGCATAACTTCAATCCTTCAACCATCGTCAAATACGGAAATAGTTGACCTGCCAATTCTTCGACTGTCATTTTATTATGAATAGCAAGAGCCGCACTTTGAATCAGTTCTCCGCCTTCATGGGCTAAAATTTGTGCGCCTATCAGTTTTCCCGTGGATTCTTCAGCTACCAACTTGATAAAACCATCCGTTTCAAAATTTGCTAAAGCTCTTGGTACGTTTTCCATATCAAGTACACGACTTATCGTATTTATTCCTACCGCTGAAGCTTGTACTTCGGTTAGACCTACCGTAGCAACTTGTGGGTCGGTGAATATAACAGCAGGCATGGTAGATAAGTCGAGTTGCGCATTTCCACCTGTCATATTAATTCCAGCCCTACTTCCGGCAGCAGCAGCAACATAAACAAATTGTGGCATATTGGAGCAATCTCCAGCGGCATAAATGTTAGCTGTTGATGTTTCCATCATACTATTAACACCAATGGCACCACTTTTATCTGTTTCAACACCAACATTTTCTAAACCAAGCTTTCCAGTATTTGCATGGCGACCCGTAGAGATAAGCAATTTTTCAGCGATTAATGTTCCTTCGTTAGTTTCCAATGAAAAACCATTGCTATCATAAGAAACATGACTTGCTTGCGTATTATTAAGTACCCTAATACCTTCTTTTTCAAAGCACTCTGCCAGTTTTTCACCTAATAACGGATCTTCAGCATATAAAAGGGTATGTCTGGCTAGAATTGTCACACGGCTACCTAAACGGGCATAAGCTTGCGCAATTTCCAGAGCAACAACGGAGGAGCCGATGACAACTAGACTACTCGGTAACTCTTCTGCAAATAAGGCTTCTGTTGATGTCCAATAAGGTGTATCAACTAAACCCTTAATTGGCGGAATGCTTGGTGTAGAGCCTGTTGCAATTAAAATGCGATCTGCAACCAGCTCTTCTTCACTACCATCAGACTTGTGAACTAGCAAGGTATTTTGATTTTTAAAACGTGCATAACCTTTAAGTAAAGATAGCGCGGGATTACTCTCTAAAATACGTTGATATTTAGCATCGCGTAGTTCTTCGACGCGAGCGTTTTGCTGATGTGCTAATAAGGAGCGGCTAAGTTGTGGCTGAATATTTTCTAAACCATCAAACGGGTTAGTACGTTGCTGATGCGCTAATTGCGCAGCACGGATCAATATTTTTGAAGGAACACAGCCGACATTTACACAGCAACCTCCGATTACATCGGCTCCTTCAATGATAGTAACTCTTGCTCCGCCTTCTGCTGCTTTAATCGCACTGGCAAAGGCCCCTGAACCACTACCAATAATGGCTACATGTAATTGTTCTGGCTGGATGTCATTTGACGAGCAACAACTATTCGTTGACATATTTTATTCCTCTTAAAAAGTTAAGCGGTACAAGTTTCATCATCACAGCGTTTATTCGCAGGAGAAACCATGTCCCAAATTGATACAGCAACCATTAGTCCTAGCCCCGTATAAGTAACGTATGAACTCCACCCGTACTGGAACCAAGGGTATAAAGAGAGTAAAACCAAAATGGGGCCAATTGAACCGATAAAACTACGGTGCCATTGACGATGGCTAAACCAGCCTAAGATATTCATTGCCAGCGCTAATACTGCAAACAGTGGTAACAACGTATTGATAAATACCCCTTCCCACTGACTAAGAAATCCCATCCCAATTGCCGCACCAAGACTAGCTATCGCGGGAAAACACATGGCGCATCCCATTGCCGAAACAAGTGCACCTATAGAGCCTGCTTTATCTCCGATACGCGTAACTAGTTCTAAGGGGCTAAACATTACTTATTTTCACTTTTTAAATTTGAAGGGTAGCCAGCGTTGGTAGTCGCTGCAATTAATGCATTGATGTTGGTTTTAGTGTCATCAAAAGAAACAACAGCTAGCTTAGGCTTGTAGGTAACTTTCGCATTTTCAACGCCATCAACATTTTCTAATGACTTTTTAACTGTGATTGGACATGTCGCACAGTTCATCGTTGGCACTTCCAGTGTAACTGTTTTTACTTCAGCAAAAGCACCAAAACTAGAAAGTGAAAGCAGTGCGGTTAATAATAATTTTTTCATAATTAGCTCCAAATTTTAAAATGTTATAAATTTCTTGATCTGTATATTAAGCAAACAAAAGTATCCAATAATTACTGGTCACTAAAATTGTCGCAACTATAACGCTCAGCCAGAAAATTACTTTTCGTTGTTGCTGTTTCTTAGGAATTGCACAGGCCGTTCCCGGCTCACACTCTTCTACAGGACGGTAAATTTTCCAACCTGAGTAACCAAACAACAACACTACAAATGCGATAAATAATGGCCTATAGGGTTCAAATGCAGTTAAATTACCAATCCATGAGCCACTTACCCCAAGTAATAACAGGAGCAAAGGACCTACACAGCATACGCCTGCGCCTAATGCTGCTATGATGCCTCCTATCATTGGAAGGTTTGATTCTTTTTGATTCATATAGATACCTCATTAAGTGATAATGCAAGTGTATTGCATGTACCTAAGTACGGAGTCAAGGGTGATTTATAAAAAATTTATCTTTGATAATCTGCTACGACAGATACGGGGAATAAGCTAACTTGAATTAAGGCGCAGAAGTAAAATTGGATATGCTGTTTTAGTGGGAAATGGTAGTTAAGTGAATCATTTACTTCGGTTGCAACGAATCAATTATTGGGCAGTGGCTATCGTCATCATTATTTTGGCATTGTCCTAAATGTTCTTCCAAAGCGTGTTCTAATAACAACAAGTCAGCCATCTTTTTTTGTACTGCGATCAGTTTTTTATTAGCTAATTCTTGTACTTTACTACATGGACTATCGTTTAACGCAAGTAACCCTTCAATCTCATTTAGCGTAAAACCTAATTCTTGAGAACGCTTGATAAAATGTATTCTATTTACCGTTTCTTTCGGGTAATGTCTATAGCCCTGCATAGGCTTTGGTGGTTGTTTAATTAAGCCTTTGCGTTCATAAAAGCGAATTGTTTCGACATTTACACTCAGTTCTTTAGCCAACATACTTATGGTTCGTTTAGACACGTTATCAATTACCTTACTGACTTTTTGTTTACTTACTTTATATCTAATTAAAGTGACCATCAATGAATACCAGTTTAAACATCGCTAATTGATTTTGTTTTTTCTTCTATTAAATAAGTAAAGTTACCGTTGTTACAACAATATTAAACCACAACAATGTATGGTTTATCCTTTTTCATTATCAAAGTCCAAATTAGTGTTATTACATGCAGTTCTACATGAGTACACCCTAAAGATACTGTTAATATATCACAGGCAATTACGTAATGACACCACTTAAATAAACCTATATGATATGACACCATCTAAATAGACCTAATTAGGCAAAAATGTTCATAAGAGCATATTTACGAGCATCAACTTCTGAGCAAGATGCAAATAGAGCAAAAAGCTCATTAAAAAAATTCGTTTCTGGCTTCAGCAAACGAATTGCTTCTTTTTATATAGAAAATAAATCTGGTAATTCTTTAGATAGACCAGAGCTAATTCGTTTATTGGATGAATCAGAGTCCGGTGATGTTTTGTTAGTTGAATCAATCGATCGTTTAACAAGGCTAAGCCCTGATGATTGGAAAACTCTTGTAGCCTCAATAAATGAAAAAGGAATTAGTGTTGTTAGTTTAGATCTACCAACCAGTCATTTAACATTTGGCAGTTTTCCAA
>NZ_WTKZ01000092.1:0-9392 GCF_011378805.1 Pseudoalteromonas sp. Z9A6 | reverse complement strand
TGTTACCCTGGAATTTTAAAACATAGGTGTAGTTCGCTAGACGCTCACCTTAATTGCGGTGATTTATAGGCGATGAAACCTCGTTAAACGTTATTAACGCAGAGAAAGCGACCAGCTATATGTGGCTGTACTGTTGTGGCGATGATAAGCCGGGTAAAGACACTAATATTGTCCTGTTTGATTATCATAATAGTCGCGCGGCCCACTGTGTAGTTGGTTTTCTTGACGGTTATCAAGGCTACATGCACGTTGACGGCTACAAAGCATACGAGCAAACGAAGGCAACACTGGTTGCGTGCTTAGCTCATATACGCCGTAAGTTCATCGAGGCCAAAGGCAATAATAAAAAAACCGTTAAAGCGGATGTAGCACTTAACCTTATTCGCAAACTCTATGGTATTGAGCAAGCCATCAAAGGTAAATCGGTCAGTGAAAAATTCACCGTTAGGCAGCAAAAAGCCAAACCAATCGTTGATGAATTGTATCAATGGTTACTCAAACACAAAGATAAAATCCCTCCCCAAATGGCGCTAGGGAAAGCAATTACCTATGCGATAAACCAGTTTGAGAAATTCAGGCGTTACCTCGATGATGGCAGGCTCAGTATTGATAATAACCGAGCAGAGCGAGCCATAAAACCGTTCGTAATAGGGCGGTTTTATGGCTGTTCTCAAATACCAGTAATGGCGCGCATGCCAGCGCCATACTCTATAGTCTTGTTGAAACCGCAAAGGCAAATGCTCTTGTAGTGCATGACTACATCTCAACGTGCTTGCAACATATTGCAGAGCAGCCAAGTAACCTTGAGCCACTGCTACCTTGGAATATTAAGCAAGGCTAGGTGTCGTTAGCTATACGCTTACAGCAGAAGTTACTATTTGAGTGTTTTGGCTAAAAATGTTTGTATTTTTTGATCTATAGCGGACATGGCTGAAAATATTCTTAATTGTCTAACATAGAGTATTAGATTAAATATATTTTTGAATTATTATACATTCTAATAACATTTACACTTCATAAGCTCAAGTGCTGAATAAATACACCAGCCCATATTAAAGTTGCGATGATAACGCTCACCATCACAGCCAAAGAGCCTAAGTCTTTCGCTAAACCTGACAGCGGATGAATTTCCGCGCCAATTCTATCGACTACTGCCTCAATAGCGGTATTGAAGATTTCTGCCAACAATACGAATAATAAAGCGCACCAAAGAATCACGTACTCAAAAAGTGAAAATGGAAAGAATAAACAGCCCACAACGAGAAGAACTGACAGCCAGAATTCTTGTTTAAACGCTGCTTCATTTGCTATCAGCCATTTAAACGCTCTGAGTGAATGCCCCGCTGCTAGGTATATTCGTTTTATTCCCGTCGGCTTTTGCTTAGTACCCATTGATTGGCTCCTGTTGGCTATTCTTAGCATTAGGTTTGGAATTAGGAAAGTGTAAGGTACGAAACACTACCGCGGCTATCAAACAAATGATTAACCATGACAACGTCATCGTTGTTAGTGTGTGACTTAAAAAATGGTCACCTATCGCCATCTTATAACTCCCCATAATCCAGCCAGTAGAAACAGCAAACGCTATCGCAATACATTGGTATTTCGGACGATAAAACAAAAAGAATAATGACATTAAGGCAAAACCACCGCTGGCATGACCCGCAGGAAAGCACTTGTACTTTTTAGTTGACTCAAACGATTCAGGCATTAATTCAAACGCCTTAACATAAGGGACATCGCCGCCATATAGTTCAAGCTGCGCAGGACAAGCACCATTGGTTGTTGCTTTTAAACCGCCGATGACTGACGGCACTAACATCAAAGAGAAAATAACCACTAATAATCGCTTTTGAAAGTGCTTAGAGTACTTGCGTCTACAAGCGATAACGTAAAAAGCAATGAGCGACAGTGCCAACAAAATAATGCTGTATTTAGGCAACAAGTAAAAAATAAAACGATAAGGCTCTTCATATTTATCAATTAACCACGTTTGGTTGGATGCATTGAATAACAAATTTTGAAGCCAAATATCGCTATTTGTTGTTTCAAATAAAAAAGCAATAAGCGTTAATGCATACATTGAATAAAGCAGGTGTTTACTCAAGTTCAAAACAATTCTCCATTTGCAAGGTGTTCCCTACTACCACTTCTATGGTCGAGTGGTGAATACCGTATTGAGCTGCGAGCAAATCTTTAATTGGCTTAAGATCTTGGAATTGTTCCATCGTTTTTAAGTTAACACTGGTTTCTAAATACACTTCGCTATCATCTAATTGCCACACATGAATGTGTCTTACTTTTTCAACATTCTCCATTGATTCGATATCCTTACAAATCTTATCGATATCGATATCAACGGGGACCGCTTGCATTAAAATACGAATACTTTGCTTAGCTAAAATAATACCGTGGTACACCACATAAACCGAGATAAGTATGGTTGCCAATAAATCGACAACATACCATTGATATAAAATGATCAAACTACCCGCAACAATGACAACGACAGAAGCAAAGGCATCAGATAAATTATGAATAAATGCCGCTCTGAGATTCAAGTTATTCTTCGCGCCTGCTTGATAAGTCAACCACGCGGTTATGGAATCAATCGCTAAGGCTATTGTCGCAATCCAAACAACAATCCAACCATCAATAGGTTGAGGGTTAAAGTACTTCTCAACTGCGGCATAAATGAGATATATACCAAGAATAATAAGGGTAGTAGTGTTGATTAATGCCCCGATAATTTCAGCCCGTTTAAAACCAAAAGTCATTTGGCTATTAGCGGGTTTTCTTGCAATTTTTCTCGCAACAATCGCAATAACGATAGCGCCTGCATCACTGAGGTTATGAAGCGCATCAGCAATCAAGGATAAACTACCTGATAAAACCCCGCCGATAACTTGGGCCACAGTAAGTAAAATATTGATAAATACTGCCATGCTTAATTTTCCGTCATGGTTATGTGCATGGCTGTGCGTATGGTTATTATTTGACATTTACTCTTCCTCTTGCATAACAAATAGTGGTGATGGCGCTTTTTCAGGCAATGACATATCTGTGCTGATATTTAACGCATGTAGTAAAGAAAAAGAAAAAGCATCGTGAGAACTTTCTTTTTTACTTTGTTTGACCGTACTTTCCATATTGTAGTGTGATGAAGAGCCGAACCAAGCAATTAAAGGTACATGAGTCTGTTCTTCAGGCGCCAGCATGTAAGGCATACCATGTAAGTAGAGTCCGTTCTTACCTAACGATTCACCATGATCGCCAATATAAAACATGGCAGTTTCAAAGTTGGTATTGTTCTCTTCTAATAAATTAATGGTTTCATTGATAAAGTAATCGGTATAGAGAATGGCATTATCATACGCATTAACAATTTCGCTAGTTTCACAGGCGGAGAGTTCGCTTGTTTGACAGGCAGGAGTGAACTTCTCAAAGTCTTTGGGGTATCGTTTGTAATATGCCGGGCCGTGGTTGCCCATTTGATGAAGCACTATGAGTACACTACCTTCTTGATCATCAATATACCCCTGTAAACCGTCTAACATACCAATGTCACGACACTCTATATCGCACACTGAATTTAGCTCAGGTGATTTGAAATTTTGGTATTCGACACGATCTGCGACGCCTTTTGAACTAGAGTTATTGTCTCGCCAAAGGACACTTACCCCGGCTTTGGAAATAACATCTAATACGTTTTGTGTTCGCCGTGCTTTTTTATTATCAAATGACTCTCGGTTATCGAATGAAAACATACAAGGGACCGAAATCGCGGTTGATGTGCCACAAGCATAGAATTTATCAAAACTAATTAAATCATCTCTTTGAGCTAATAATGGTGTAGTTTCTCGTTTATAGCCATTTATAGAAAGATTACCCGCATGGACAGTTTCACCGACAATGACAATGTAGAGTTTTTTATGCGACTCTTTATCAATATCATTGGCAGAGTTTACTACCATTAAAAATTCGTTATTTTCTTGCTGTTCAAGCACGTCCTTGAGGAAAAATCCCGTAGAGTAAATGGGATAGATAGGATTTAAGTAAAATCTTAATGGCTTGTGTTCTCTAAAGAAATTAGTGAATTGAGCACTAAAAATATAAAGTGAAACAGTAATTACACCAAGTGCCATGATGGTATTACTTATTTGTAGCCAACAGTTTTTTGTCCATGACGATTTATCTATTTTGACCATAAAAAGGCAAGCTATAGGTACTATGGCTAACAACAAAACAGTTAAAAAATACTCAAATGACAGTAAGTCAGTTGCTTCATCGATATTCGTTTCAGCAATGTTTTGAATCATTACATTATCAATGATGGTGCCAAAGCTATCGGTATAATAACCAGCCATGGCAGATAAGAGTAAAAGACTGCTCAGTACTATTCGAACGGGAATGATAATACTGAAAAATGACACAATAATGGTTAATACACTCATTACCACAAGAGTCAGCGCGATAATAAAACCTTGATTATCTTGCCACGGGTATACCGAATTAACTTGTTCAAAAAATGTAGAATTGCCCGTCACTATAATAAATAGCACGGTGGCGATAATAAGGAGGTTTGGCGAATAATTGAAAAACGACAGCTTTTTCATCATTATTCCCTAAATTTAGGATGCAAAAATTCGAAGCTAATAAAAGCCTACTATTGAATCTCTGCATCGAGTGAAAATGACTGGCTAAGCCCTGCTTTTGACAAGAGCTTAGCTAGTAGCGATTTATAGTGCTATCAAATTAGTTACTTACTTTATTAATTTGTAAGTTAATGAGTAAGTCACTAAGTTATCTAGCGCGTTAGTCTCTAAGATCTTTGATTTTGGCTTTTGAGAACCAAGCATATAAAACCGGTAACACAAACAAGGTGAGTAACGTTGCAGTAACCAAACCGCCAACAATAACACTCGCCAGTGGTCGTTGAATTTCAGCGCCAACTCCATTGGACATCAGCATTGGAATTAAACCTAACGCAGAAGTAATGGCGGTCATTAATACTGGACGTAAACGAGATACTGCCCCATCAAAAACAGCTTTTGAGGTGTCTATACCATCTTTTACCAGCTGGTTAATGCTTTCTACCATGACTACACCATTAAGCACGGCGACACCAAACAAAGTGATAAAGCCGACTGAACTTGGCACTGACAAGTATTGACCTGAAATATACAGTGAGAAAATACCACCTATAACGGCCAAGGGTACATTCACTAAAATAAGCATCGCTTGACCAACAGAGCCAAAGGCGAAATAAAGTAGCAAGGCAATTAGTGCCAATGATAGAGGCACTACCACTGATAGTCGCTGCTGCGCACGTTGTTGGTTTTCAAATTGACCACCAATCACTACAGAATAACCTGCAGGTAAATCTACTTTGCTATCAATAACTGCACGAATGTCGCTAACAACACTTCCCATGTCTCGACCTTGAACATTGGCTTGAATTACCACGCGTCGCTGTACATCATCACGTCGCACTTGTGGTGGGCCAGATTCAAAACTGACGGTAGCAATATCGCCTAAACGTACCCAAGCACCCGTAGGTGATTGTATTCTCAGATCTGCAATAGCTTCTTGGTTATCACGGTATTTTTCTTCAATGCGAACATAAATATCATAACGTTCATTACCATTGATTATTTGGCCAGCGCTAACGCCACCGATACCGTTTTTAACCACTTCCATGACATCGCCAACTGACAAACCAAAACGTGACAATTGCTGTCTTTTCGGTTTAATCACTAACTGTGCTTCACCAGCGATTTGCTCTAAGGCTACATCTCTTGCGCCATCAATTTGTTTGATTGCCGCTTCAATTTCTTGACCTTTGCTCGCCAACATATCTAATTCTGGTCCAAACAATTTAATGGCAAGTTGCGCTTTAACTCCTGACAGTAATTCATCTACACGAGTCGCTATGGGCTGTGAAAAGTTAAGTAATAACCCTGGGAATTGCTCAAGTTTCTCTTCCATTAAACCTTGTAATTCAACGCGATTTTTGGCACTTGTCCATTCTGAAACAGGTTTTAAGCCAATGTAAATTTCGATGTTATTAACTGGTTCAGGATCACCGCCGATTTCAGCACGTCCAATTCGACTTAGGGTATATTCAACTTCGGGGAACTCCATTAACTTTTCTTCAAGAATTGGAGCAACCGACAAGGCTGTTTCTAAACTTGCTGATGGCGCTAATGTTGCTCTTAGGTTAATGGTACCCTCTTCTAATTCTGGTACAAATTCAGTCCCTATTTGAGGTATTAAAGATGCTGCACCCACAAGTAACAATAATGAAGCAATAATAACTACTTTCGTGTGTTTCATCGCGGCTTTGAGGCCTTTTCGATAAAGCTTATCTAATGGTTTTAAGACAAAACTTTCTCTTTCTTTAACGCCTTTATTAAACATAAAGGTTGCTAAGGCTGGAACCACAAACAGTGCCACTAAAATAGCCGAAATAACCGCTAAAATAATACTGATAGCCATCGGCTGGAACAATTTAGCTTCCACTCCTTCAAAGCTAAATAACGGTGTAAATACCACTAAAATAATAGAGGCAGCAAAAAATACCGGGCGTGCAACTTCTTTTCCTGCTTCTTTTAATCGTAGAGGAATGCCTTCTTTATCATGTTCTACATCGTGGGGATCAGCATCTGTGCCTAACGTTCTCGCTTGCGCATTTTTGTAATGTGTTGAATCAGGTCTATTAAGGTGTTTGAACATGTTTTCAACCATCACAACAGAGCCATCAACCAACATACCAATAGCAACAGCGATACCACCTAACGACATTAAGTTTGCCGATAAACCTATCCAAGACATCACCATTAAGGCGATAGCGATTGAAATAGGAATTGAAATTAACACTAAAAAGGTTGCGCGTAAGTTCATTAAAAACAGAGCAAGTACGATAGCGATAAATATAAATGCCAGCGCTAATGCTTGCACTACAGTATCAACTGCTTTAGTAATTAAATCTGCCTGATCGTAGAAAGGTTCAAAACGTACGCCTTCAGGTAGTGCTTGGTTGATCATTGGAATACGTGCACTTATACCGTCGATTGTCACTTTAGTATTTGCGCCCATACGTTTCAATACGATACCTGAAACCACTTCACCTAAGTTTTCAATGTTACCCTGTGCATCTCTGCGCGTCATAGTAACTGCGCCTTGGCGTATTTCACTACCCAGCGAAACCTTGGCTACATCTTCGATAGTCACCACAGTACCATCAACCGTTTTAACCGGTACTTGTCTAATATCAGCTAAACCTGCTTCGCCACTATTAAACCAACCTGTGCCACGAATAACTAATTGCTCTTGTCCACGGTTCATGTACCAACCGCCAACATTGGCATTGTTGTTATCGAGTGCAGTAACAATATCGTCTTGCGTTAACTCATATGATAATAATTTACTTGGCTCAATGTTGACTTGATACTGTCTGACGTTGCCGCCAAAAGATAAGACGTCGGTAACACCATCTACCGGCATAACCAATAACTTTACTATCCAATCGTTCAAGCTCCTTAAGGTCATAGAATCATAACCAGAATCTTTATCTGCAATTAACAAATACTGAAAAACTTGACCCAAACCTGAGGTGTTAGGTCCCATTTCTGGTGTGCCCACGCCTTGCGGAATTAACTCTTTTGCCGCTTGTAAACGCTCAAATACTAACTGGCGAGCAAAGTAGATGTCTGTGCCTTCTTTAAAGACAACAGTAACACCCGATAAACCCGTTTTTGAAATAGAGCGTACTTGCTCTACATCAGGCAACGCATACATTACTGCTTCAATGGGATAGGTTATTAACTGCTCTACTTCTTCAGCGGCTAAGCCCGGTGCTTCAGTATTAACCGCTACCTGAACATTGGTTACATCAGGAAAAGCATCTAAATTTAGTTTTGGGATCACCATAACAGAGCCTGCCATAGTAGCAATTAGGGCGATAATTACTAAGAGTCGATTATTGATCGACCAATCAATTATTTTATTAAACATAATCTTATTCCCCTAGTGGCCGTGCGGATCAAATCCGCCTTTTGCTATTTCTGACGCAACAAAAAAGGCACCTTTTGTTACCAAACGGGTATTAGGCTCAATACCGATAATTTGACGGTAATTGCCTAATGGCTGACCTAATTCAACTTCAACGGCTTTAAATTCACCAGGATGGTCTTCAACAAATACCGTCCAATCACCATCGGCACCACGCATTAATGCTGTTTCTGGTACTGCTATTACAGGGCTTTGCGTATCAAACTGAAAATTTACATTAACAAACATGCCTGAATGCAAACTGTCATCAGTATTTTCAACCGACAGTCTAACGATTCGGGTACGCGTACTTGGATCAATGGTATGTGCTTCTTGAATGACCTTGGCAACATGCACTTGCCCGGCAAACTCAACTTTTGCAATGGTGCCAATAGGAAGACTTAATTTTTTATTTGGCGAAACACGCGCTTCAACCCATAAGTCTTTTTCATCAGCCAATACCATGATTTTTTCACCGGCAGGCACACGTTGTCCTTGAGAGAAATCATCACTTAAAACCACACCAGAGCGCTGAGCGACTAAGGTATATTCACCAAGATTTGATGAGTTGTTTTTTACAATATCTTTAATGGCTGCTTTGGTTAAACCAAAGGCAGTTAATCGACCATAAGCTGAAATGTAATCTGTTTCACTGGCTAATAGGCGGCTTTCACTGACGGTGCCAAGGCCCAATTTTTTAGCTCGTTGCCACTCACTGTAAGCAACACGATATTGTGCTTGTGCTTCGGCCATTGATTCACTAAATAAGGTAACTAAAGACTGACCCTTAGTCACATGTTCACCTAAAATAGCATGACGACTGATCACTACCGATTCAGTACGTGAAGAGACAATGTAACTGGTATAACCGTTCGCTTTTATTTCTCCTGGTGCATAGATACTTTTAGCAAAAATTGCCGGCTTTAAGTTAGTCACTTTGATATTGGCGAGTGCCATTTTTTCTGGACTAAAACTTATGCCTTCTTCATGTTCTTCTTCAGCTGTTTCTTTACTCGCTGTTTCACTACCATGGTCATGACCGTCATCAGATTTCTCCTCCGCAGCATGGTCGTCTTTGCTTTCATCACTACCATGTTCATGACCACTTTCGTCATGCACTTCTTCACTTTCAGAGTCATGATCATGGTCAGTTTTTAATACGATGGATTGCTCTACTGCTGGCGTTTTTTCTAGAGCGGCATCGTTATATGATAATGCCGTAGTTGACACGACAGCTAAGCCAGTAAATAAACTACTTAGGGTAATGAGTTTTATTTTTTTTTTTTTTTTTTGAGATGTTTTATCAGTTATTTTATTTTTCATTTTTAATTCCAAATTCT
>NZ_WTKZ01000091.1:0-9641 GCF_011378805.1 Pseudoalteromonas sp. Z9A6 | reverse complement strand
GCTAGATATTTAGCAATTTAGGCTGACACAGAATTCTGAACGCCCTCTTAAAAAAGGGACCTAGGGTCCCTTTTTGCATTTACACAATAAGCTTATTACTCTGCTGGTGCTTCTTCATTTTGAATTTCAAGTAATTCAACTTCAAATACAAGTGTTGAATTAGCTGGAATCTTACCTAAGTCACGGTCGCCGTAAGCAAGTTCTGAAGGTATAGTGAACTTGTACTTAGAACCCACTGACATAAGTTGTAAACCTTCAGTCCAACCCGCAATTACGCGGTTAAGAGGGAAAGTTGTCGGTTCGTTACGTGCATATGAGCTATCAAACTCAGTACCGTCTAATAAAGTCCCTTTGTAGTGTACTTTAACTACATCAGTTGCCACTGGCTTTTCGCCATCGCCTTCGCTAAGTACTTCGTACTGTAGACCCGACTCAGTTACTGTAACGCCTTCTTTTTTAGCGTTATCAGCTAGGTATTTAGCGCCTGCTTCTTTACTTTTTTCAGACTCTACTTTAGCTTTTTCTTCTTGCTTAGTACGTACTGATGTATCTAGTGCAGTTAATACTTCGCGAATTTTTTCTTCGTCAATTTTTGCATTGCCAGCAAGCGCATCTTCAAAACCACGAATTAAAAGTGCTTGGTCTAGTTCAATACCAATTTCTGTTTTGTCTGCTAGGTCTTTATTTAAAAAGTTACCTACAGATGCACCAATACCATATGCTTGTTGCTGTTCTACAGTGTCTAATTTAACTTCAGCTTGTTCTTTTTTTGCTTCTTGATTACAAGCTGTAAGCGCTAAAACTGACGCTGCAATCAATGACAATCTAATCGTCTTTTTCATTTTAAATCTCCGACACACTTTGCAGTTGTCATTTTAATGTATTATTACTAGTGAAAGATTAACGGCCCACATGATAGGCTGCTTGTTTAATGACTAAATTCCATATTGTTAGCTAAACTAAAAACATATCCAGTGATTAGACAAACAACCTAGGCATTTAACGCGTCCTAGTCTAACCTCTCAGTCACTAAGAGTTAAGGGGAAATACCTGTAATATGTCGATATTTCGTACTTTTTTAATCGTATTTAGCTGTTTTTTAGCCATCGCCTGTACCGATAAAAAACAACACGCTGTAGCAAGTTACGAACATGCTGCACAAGGTGCATTTTCATCAACAGTTTCAAACGATGGTAAATACAGTTTGATCTCCTCTATCAACCATGGGGTCGCCCTGTGGGATAATCAACAGCAGGTGCTAAAATACCAATGGTTTCAGCAGCAGTCACAAGACAGCCTAGTGTACGCTGTTGCCATTGCTTTTGATAACAGCGTGGCTGTTACCGCCGAAAAAACCACGTTTGCTGTGTGGGATATAGCCACAGGCAAAAATCAAGGTTATTACAAAATACAGAAAGCCAGTATTCGCGATATTGCTATTAGCAATCAAGGCCGTAGTGTTTTATACGGCCGTAGCGACGGCGTTGTCGTATTTGTAAACCTAGAAACTGGGCGTCGTATTGAGTTTTTAGGTCATCAAGATAAAGTTAACACCGTTGACCTGTCACCTAACGGACGCTTTGCCTTAAGTGGTTCTAACGATTATGTTGCTTACTTTTGGGATACACGTACCGGACAAGTAATTCATCGTTTTAATCACCCAACGCGTGTTACCCAAGTAACGCTCGATCCACAAGGTCGCTATGCATTTACGGCCGATAGTATGGCACAAGCAAATGTATGGAAGCTGACTACAGGTGATCTTGTGAGTAAACTGAAGTATATTGCGCGTCAGAAAATTTTTACTGCTGTGCGTTTTAACGAACAAGGCACTTTGCTTGCAACCGGCTCGCCAAATAAGCGTGTAGATTTGTGGCAAATACCAAGCGGTGAAAAAATTCAAACTTGGCAGGTTACCCCGCGCGAAGGCAGTAAGCCTAAATCGGCGGTGGTGCTAGATGTGACATTTACAGATAACGGTAAGTCGTTGTTAACCGAAAGCTCCAGCGGGATCGCAGAGCGATTTATTATACGAGAGAATAATGAACACAATTGAACATCGCTTAATGGAACTTGAAGCCAAAGTGGCTTTTCAAGACGAAACGATTGAAGTCTTAAATGATGAAATAAAAGTGCACCAACAGCTGTTAGCAAAAATGAAACGCCAAACCGAGCTGCTAGCAGAAAAAATTAAAGAGTCGCAGTCATCATCATCTATGATGTCTGAAGTACCTGAGCCGCCTCCACCGCATTACTAAAATCGGTAAAAATTAGGCAATAAAAAACCGGGTTAGTCGCCCGGTTTAAATACACCAATTACTTGTTCAAATTGGCGAGTAGACGCCTGCACAGCATTATCGGGTTGCGCCATTTTATGACCACACTCAACACACTCTACTTTTTCAACATCATGTTCTCTGTATAGCATCATAGTATCCATGGCTTTGCAGTCAGGGCACGATGCACCAGCAATAAATCGCTTCTTTTGTCTCACAACATTTTTCCTGTGGTTTGAACTGCTGTCATTTTATCGTATAACTTCACTTGTTGATACGCTTGATAAGAGCATTAAGTTCTATGTTATGATAGCGCCAACTTAACAAGGGCACAGCAAAGTAACACATTCATGATCCAAATCTCAGAAATAGAACTACTTCGTGGCGGTAAAGCCTTATTAAAAAACGCATCAGCTACGTTATTTCCAGAACACAAAGTAGGCCTTGTTGGCGCTAATGGCTGTGGAAAATCAACGTTATTTGGTTTACTAAAATCAGAACTACAACTAGATGCCGGTAACTGCAGCATTCCAAAAGATTGGTCTATCGCCTCTGTTAAGCAAGAGACACCTGCCCTTGAAATAAGCGCGATTGATTATGTACTTCAAGGCCACCCAGAATACTACGAAATGCGTATAGCACTGCGTGAGGCCGAGAAAAACAACGATGGCGACACACAAGCTAAAGTACATATTCAGCTTGAAAACATTAAAGGCTATAGCATTGAATCAACCGCAGGTGAGCTATTACACGGCTTAGGCTTTGCCAATAACCTTATAGAAAATCCTGTAAGCTCGTTTTCGGGTGGTTGGCGTATGCGTTTAAACCTTGCCCAAGCATTAATACGCGACGCCGATTTACTATTACTCGATGAGCCAACAAACCACCTTGATTTAGATGCCGTTTATTGGCTTGAACGCTTTTTGCGTGCTTATACCGGCACCCTTGTACTTATATCGCATGACCGTGAGTTTTTAGATGCGGTGGTTGATCAAATTTGGCATGTAGATAAGCAACTTATTAACGTGTACAAAGGTAACTACTCGCAGTTTGAGCGCCAAAAAGCTGAGCGCTTACTACAACAACAAGCAATGTTTGATAAGCAACAAGATCAAATTGCTCACCTTGAGCAGTTTATAACGCGCTTTAAAGCAAAAGCCAGTAAAGCTAAACAAGCACAAAGCCGTGTGAAAGCGCTTGAACGCATGGAAAAACTAGCGCCGGCACATGCCGACTCGCCATTTAACTTTGAGTTTGCAGAGCCAAAAGCATTACCAAACCCACTAATGACAATAGATAAAGCCAAAGCGGGTTATGGTGACGTCACTATTTTAAATAATATAGAGCTAAACCTTGTACCAGGTAGCCGAATTGCTTTATTAGGTCGAAATGGCGCAGGTAAATCAACGTTAATTAAACTGCTTTCTGGTGATTTAGAGCCGCAAGCGGGCGAAGTTGTTCAGCATCACGGATTAAATATTGGTTACTTTGCGCAGCATCAACTTGAATCTCTTGATTTAAAAGCCAGTGCAATAATGCACTTACAACGCCTCGACCCAAAAGCCACTGAGCAATCACTACGTGACTTTTTAGGTGGTTTCGCCTTTATTGGCGATAAAGCACTTGAGCCTGTAGCCCCTTTTTCGGGCGGCGAAAAAGCACGTTTAGTACTTGCCATGTTGGTATATCAAAAGCCAAACCTGCTGCTTCTCGATGAGCCAACTAACCACCTTGATTTAGAAATGCGCCATGCACTTGTTATGGCACTGCAAGGCTTTGAAGGCGCTATGGTTACCGTATCACACGACCGCCACATGCTTAAAAATACCGCCGATGAGTTTTACTTAGTAGATGACGGCAAAGTAACCCAGTTTGGTTACGACTTAGATGCGTATTACCAGTGGTTACTCAATGCCAATAAAGAAGCGGTTAAAGCGCAGCAAAGCGACGAGCCTAAAGCAAATCCAGGTGTTAACCGTAAAGAGCAAAAGCGCCTAGAGGCTGAGTTTAGAAAGGCCACTCAACCACTTAAAAAGCAAATTGAAAAGCTTGAAAAGCAACTCGATAAATTCACCGCCGAGTTAAGTGAAGTTGAAGTGACCTTAGGTGATAACGAACTCTACAACGACGACAACAAAGCCAAGCTTAAAGAGTTATTAGCCAAGCAAGCAACCCTTACGCCTAAACTTAACGACGTTGAAGAAGAGTTACTTATGGCACTTGAAGAAATGGAAGAAAAAGAGCAGGCATTCGCCGATGAACTTGCTCAATAGCGACCATTTTTGGCAATTTGCGTGCACTTTGTACGCAAAGCCTGATCAACAAACAACCTTGCTGGCACTACAAAACCAGCAAGGAAAAAACGTTAATTTATGCTTATTACTGCTTTATTTAGACTCATTAAGTTTAAGTATTAATACCCAACAGCTAAACGAGTTAACGCAAGTAGTTAGTGACTTTGATACTCGCGCATTACAACCTCTGCGCGCCGCTCGTAGCTATTTAAAAGCTAACCAGAATGCGATAAGTGATTACGCCACAATACGTGCAGAGTTGCTAAGCGCTGAGCTGAAGCTTGAAAAACAACAGCAACATATGTTGATTGAAACGGTAAATGAGCTTGAATTAGTCAAACTTTCAGAGCCAAACAACATTGAGCTATATGTGAAAGCCACTTAGGGTGTTAGTTTTTGTAGCCTCCTCCACTTCTTATTTTCTTTGTGCAAAAAACCTTCAAGTAATTTACTCACAAAGAGGTTAAGAGGCGCTTCGCTTTTAGAGGAAAACAAACTAAATTATTCAGGTGAAAAATATAAATATTGAGCAGTTATTTGGCTCAAGTAGTTTATTGCTCTCCCCCCCCCTCATTTATTTCTCATTCTTTTCTCTTTGTGCAAAAGGTCTTTAAGTACTTTATTCACAAAAAGGTTAAAGCGTTTCGCTTTTAGATAAAGTGAAAAAAAATGAGTTACGATCAGCTCACTATTTTAAGAGAAAACTCTCTTAGCTCTCAGTGATAATAACTTACCAACCCTTAAAACATGATCTAAATCAACTTAGCGTCACTCCTACAGCTGCTTAGAAAAATAACTTGATCTCGATCACGTTGCGACCTGCAAACACCGCCTATGATTAACCCATCAACAACGAGGGGAGCAACTCATGAACGTATTCTTTAGAGACTTTTTTACAGATCCAGTTTTATTTATGTCTTTTGGGTTTTTAACCATCGTTGTTTCTTTGTGTATCTTTTTTGCTTTTTTCTTTTTGAAAAAAATACATGACGCAGAAATTCCCGAACAAAATTAAGCACGACGCACTAAAGCGCCTTATTAGTTTACTAGTTAGGCGCTTTTTATTTTCTGAAGCGAAAAATTTGATACACTAGCTTTTCGTTTAATACAAAGTGCGTAGTACAAACATGATCTCTCAGTTCAAACCAGCATGGTGGATGACCAATCGTCACGTTCAGACCATAATGCCGCGTTTTTTCCGCCCATTTCACAATACGTCCTACGAACTTGAGCAACTTGATACACCTGATGGTGACTTTATTGAGCTTGCATGGTCACTTCCACATAATGAAACCGCACCACTTGCTGTTGTTTTGCATGGCCTTGAGGGCAATATAAATAGCTTTTATGCCAAAGGCATGATGAAGGCATTAAAAAAACAAGGTTATGCAGTTGTGCTTATGCACTTTAGAAATTGCTCAACCGAAGTAAATCGCCTACCACGTGCTTATCACAGCGGTGACACCGCCGATTTAGCTTTTTTTATAAATCACTTAAAGCTGCAATTTCCTAAGCGCACTATGGTCGCTGTTGGTTTTTCATTGGGCGGTAATGTACTTGCCAAATACTTAGGTGAAGAACGCGAAAAATGCCCATTAAGTGCAGCAGCGGTGGTATCTGCTCCTTATGATTTGTCGTCATCGAGCGATGTTATTCGTAAAAGCTTAGGTAAAATTTACCAAAAATATCTGCTCGATCGGATGAAAAAATCAATGCAGCGAAAGCTGCCACAAATTAAGCAGCAAATTTCATTAACGCCAAAACAGTTAATGAAAATTGACGATTTATTAGAGTTTGATAATCAGTTAACAGCCCCTCTACATGGTTTTGAAAACGCACACGATTACTACCGTAAAGCCAGTGCTATGCCGTATTTGAAAGATATCGCTGTACCCACACTTATTATTCATTCCAAAGACGACCCTATGCTCTCAATTAAAGCCGTACCGAGTAGGCAAGACGTAAGTGAGCATGTTACGCTGCGCATCTCTGACAAGGGCGGGCATGTTGGTTTTATTAGCGGTAAAAATCCGTTTAAACCTATATTTTGGTTAGAAAAAGCCGTCCCTCATTATTTTAGCCAGCACGTATCAAATAAAGCGAGTAACAAGTAGTAATGATTATCCCTTTTGAACAACTCGATCAAGACACTCTTTATAACTTAATCGAAAGCTACGTATTACGCGAAGGTACCGATTATGGTGAAGTAGAGGCAAGCATCGAATCTAAAGTAAGCCAAGTAAAGCTGCAGCTTAAAAATGGCGAAGCGATGGTGTTTTTCTCAGAATTACACGAGTCTGTAACTATAATTTCAAAAGGTGAATTTAAAGCGCTGCAAAGTGAAGAGCATCAAGCACAGTCGTTTGATTAGGGCGTAGTACTTGTAACTTTTGAATTGAACGTACACAATGGCTTTTTACCCAAAGAGCCAAAACATGATAAAACTCAGCACTCTAGTGGTAGCCATATCACTAGCTTTAACTAGCCAAGCCCAAGCAGAACAAACAATAACAGCATCTGATAAGGCAATTAAACTCGCTAAAGATACCATTTTAATTGATACCCATATTGACGTACCTTATCGAATTCACGAAAGCTGGGTTGATGTAACCAAAGCAACTAGTGATGGCGATTTTGACTATCCTCGCGCTGTAAAAGGCGGTTTAAACGCACCGTTTATGTCGATTTATATTCCTGCGCATTTAGAGTTTGAGGGTAAAGGAAAAAGCTACCAGCTAGCCAATCAAATGATTGATAGTATGGAAGCCATAGTCCAGCGCGCACCCGATAAGTTTGCTATTGCTAACTCAAGCTCTGATATTGAAGAGCAATTTAAACAAGGTAAGCTGTCTATAGCCATGGGTATGGAAAATGGCTCTCCAATCGAAGGTGATATGAAAAACCTTCAGCATTTTTACGAGCGTGGCATTCGTTACATCACGCTAGCGCACTCGCAAAGCAACCATATTTCGGATTCGTCTTACGATATACGCCGTAAATGGAAAGGCTTAAGCCCATTCGGTAAAAAGCTTGTCACTGAAATGAATAATATAGGCATGCTAATTGACGTATCGCATATTTCTGATGATGCGTTTTATCAGGTTATGGAGCTCTCTAAAACGCCAGTAATTGCCTCTCATTCATCACTTCGTAAATACACGCCTGGCTTTGAGCGTAATATGAATGACGATATGCTATTAGCGCTGAAGGAAAATGGCGGTGTTATTCAAATCAATTTTGGCTCAAGCTTTGTTACCGCTAAAGCAGGTAGCTGGGGCAAGCAATTAAAAAGTACAAAAGAGTCAGCTAAAAAAGAAGGTACTAAGTTAAGTAAAGATTTTGATGCTGCGTACCGTGCTAAAAATCCGTATCCTTTTGCAAGTCTTGAGCAAGTACTTGACCATATTGATCACGTAGTTGAGCTAATTGGTATTGATTATGTAGGTATTGGCTCTGATTATGATGGAGTTGGCGATTCATTACCTATCGGCTTAAAAGATGTATCTAGCTACCCAAATCTAGTTCAAGGTTTGATAGACAGAGGTTACAGCGACACCGATATTAAAAAGATTTTAAGCGGCAATACACTAAGAGTGTGGAAACAAGCTGAGCAATACGCAAAATCGCATTAAGCTTTACGCGCTAGGCTTAGGTCTAGCGCTTATAGCCAATTTAAACACCGTATTTCGCCACTCACGCCCCGCCTTCTTAATTAACCCGTATATTTCATCCTCATTTAACACATTTTTTAACAGACTTATATTTCGAAAACAGATAAATTACCCATTTTAGAGGCAGATTATTTTATGACTATAAACAAAGGAACTATTGCGATTACTATAGCAACACTTGCCTTGGTAATTTCATGCTACGGAACATTTTTTAAAGATCAGTCCAGTTCGCTTAATAAACCCAAGCAGCAACAGCTAAGCCCCACAGTTTCTATTAGTACTCCTGCAGAATATCAGCAATCAAATGAAGCCTTAATTGACGAACTAAGCAAGAAAGTAAGTTCGCTACAACGCAAAGTAGCAAACTTAACACTGCACGCTAATGGCTCTTATCAAGAACAAGATACCGACGAATTTAAGGAACTTGTTCTTGACGTACTAGAGGAAAAACAGCAGCAAGAAGATGAAAAACGACGTGAGCAAAATCCTCTTTATAGCTTTTATGCAGACTTACCAGAAGACTATGATTTAAGGATCAAATCAGAACCTGATTATGCTAAACAAATAAACTCTCAATTAAGAGAGCAAACTTTAGATCCAAGCATCTCTGATTTAAATAGGTTAGCTGCACTGAGTCAACTGCAAATGAATATGTTTATCTTGAATAAATCGAGTATGCCTGAGTATGACTATGAAGTAGTAGGTAACATTTTAAATTTAGCGAACAACAGTAGTGACGAAAAATTTAAAATTCAAGCTGTTGAGTTAACAACTCAAACACCGGTACTTGATTACCGCCTTGCAGAGCAATTTACAAACTTGTTAGAGCAAGACACGAATGATTATATCCGTCGCTTAGCTGCACAAGGGTTGATGGCGCAATACTACCAAGCTCAAAATAAACAAGATGGTTATACGAAGCAAATGGCGCAGCATCTACTTTCAGTTTATAACAATAGTTCTGACAATGCAGTCAGGACAACGCTTGACGAAATGATGGGTAACCAAGATATGCTTGATGAGTTACGTAAGAATGCTGGTTACTAACTGATTAAGTTCATGCTCCTACTCTGTTACAGCGATAACATTAATACTTTTAATGCTTAATGCATTACAACAGTTGATTACTCAACGATAGTTGCTACAAAGCACCGATGCCTAAGGTAAGAGAGCCACCTTCACATTACATAAATTACAGGCATTAAAAAACCCGAGACTAAGCTCGGGTTTTTTTAATGCTTAATGCATTACAACAGTTGATTACTCAACGATAGTTGCAACAACACCAGCACCAACAGTACGGCCACCTTCACGGATAGCGAAACGAAGACCTTCGTCCATCGCGATTGGCGCGATTAGAGTTACTGTCATCTTGATGTTATCACCAGGCATTACCATTT
>NZ_WTKZ01000090.1:0-9786 GCF_011378805.1 Pseudoalteromonas sp. Z9A6 | reverse complement strand
AATTATCACGGCATTGGTTTTAAATTACTTTGCTCAGTAACCGCTTTTTTTTTTTTTTTTCTTGGCTATTACACCTTTTTTGACCCATCTCTACACGAAAGAGTGATTGCATCCGATATACAACACATAGCAGAAGCCGGCTTTTTACTCTTTATATTTATTAAGTACGCGCGCAAACCCTACCCTAATGGCAGCATTGTATACATAACCATTTTAACGCTTGTTGCTTTGAGCTTTATCGGCCGCTCGTTATTTATGGATAACATTGAACAAAAAAATCTTTTAGTAAACGGCTGGTTTAGCTCTTTATTATTTTTAAATGGGGTAATTGCGCCCATGTTTTATGCTGCAGGTATGGCGTTATTATGTAATGAGCGCAGAGAACAGCACCTCAATAAACTCGCCGATAAAGCACAAAAAGATTTAGAAATTCGCGGGCTCTTTTTATCAACAATAAGCCACGAAATTCGCACCCCACTAAACGGTATTTTAGGCAGCGCCCAACTTGTTATGAACCAAACAAGTGATACCCGCAATAAAGCCTATTGCGAGGCAATTATAAATTCTGCCGAATCACTTAACTTGTTGGTAGATAAGGTCCTTGATTACGCGAGCCTAGATCAAAGTGACGAAGCGCTTTACGAAGAAGATGTAGAATTTAAAACATGGCTTAATAATTTATGTTTATTACTAAGCCCAATGGCCGAGCAAAAGCAGCTAAAATTTGAGCTTATCTATAATATTCCTGAGCAAGCCTGTTATTACTGCGACCAACAAAAACTTAGACAAATAATTATTAATTTAGTCGGTAACGCTATTAAATTTACAGATCACGGAACCGTTAAAATTCAGGTTGATTTAGTATTAGAAAAACAACTTGAGCACACTATAAAAATTAGTGTCAAAGATTCAGGACCAGGTATAGAAAATGACGAGATAGCCTACTTAACAGAACCTTATGTACAAAGTAGCGCAGGAAAAGAAAAAGGCGGAACCGGCCTTGGTTTAGCTATTACTAGCCGCCTGCTTGAAAAGCTCAGTAGCCGACTCGAAATAGCCAGCCAGCTTGGTACTGGTAGTGTATTTAGCTTTACCGTTACTTTTACTTTAGGTGAATTAAGCCTTGTAGAGCAGCGCCATCAAACTAAAGATTACTTAACAGGTCTTGATGTATTACTGGTTGAAGATTTAGATTTAAATCAAAAAATTGCTATAGAATTCATGGCCGACGATGAACACAAAATTAAGCTCGCAAAAGATGGGAAAAGTGCCATAGAGCTCATGCAAGCTCACCACTTCGATGTTGTTTTGCTTGATATGAACCTACCTGATTTAACAGGCCAAGAAGTACTTAAACGTCTAAAACGCATTGATCATAAAAATCAACGAACGCCTGTACTCGCATTTACTGCAAGCCTTAGCCCTGACGAAGTAAAAGAGTATTTAGAATTAGGAATAAAAGACATTGTAGGCAAGCCTATTAAGCATGAAAAGCTTCGCCAAGCACTTAGTGACTCTCAATCTAATCAAACTGCGAGCATTGCAGTAGAGCTTATTGATACCTTGTATGACAAAACAGCGGCCGAAACACTCACCAGCTCATTTAGTGAAGATGAAGTGTCTTCAATTTATAATGAATTTGTGCTTTCAGCCCGCAACAAGCTAATTCGCTGTCAAAAGCTTATTGACCAACAACCAGAGCAATGCATTAAGCTTTTACATCGCCAAGCAAGTACCGCTCTGCAACTTGGTTTTAATCGCTATGGTATTGAGCTTAAAAAAATAGAGCGCCGTTTACTCGATAAAAAGCCACATAACGATATGCTTGATGAAGCGCTAGATCTGTGGCAACGCAGCTTAGAGCAATATTTAAAGTTTGTGCGTGGGCAGTTAGAGTAATAGTGAATTAGCTTTAAAAAAAGCTAATGATTAGCCTCTTCCATATTTATCATCAAATCGCTCTATATCGCTTTCATCAAGTACAGCACCGGTTTGCACTTCAATAACTATTAACGGCTCTTTTTGATTATTAGCCAAACTATGAATTTGCTTTGCGGCGATATAACACGATTGGTCGTGCGTTAGCGTATACGCTTGCTCATTAATACACACATCTGCAATACCCGAAACCACCACCCAATGCTCAGCGCGATGCTGATGGCGCTGCGTCGAAAGCTTAGCACCGCTGGTTACAGTAATTTTTTTAACTTTAAAGCCAGTGCCTTCAACCAAAGTACGGTAATTCCCCCACGGGCGAAAAACCACTTGATGATGATTAAGTTTATCAGCCTGTGTTATAGCAATTTTCTTAAGCAACAAAGGCAGAGAATCTAGCTCATTTTGGTTTGCAATTAACGTGGCATCATGAGTATGAATAATTGCTAAATTGCTAACTCCAAGCGTGGCAATAGTGTGTTCAGCCTCGTTAATAACTAAGTTATTAGTGCTTTTTTGAGCCATATAATTAGCATTTAAGCTATTACCGTTTTCATCTTTTTTTGTAAGCGCATCAAGGGATGAAAAACTACCTACATCACTCCATTTTAAATCAACAGGCATAACAACTACGTTATTACTGCGCTCTAAAATGGCGTAATCAATTGAATCGCTTGGGCAGTGTTCAAGCGCACTGTTGCTTGGGCGGGTAAACCCTAAATCTTTGGTAAATTGCGCCGCTGCAGCGACACTCGTTGCTATTTTTGGCGCAAACCGCTCGAGCTCTTTTAAGTAGGCTGTGGGGGTAAATAAAAACATGCCGCTATTCCAGCTATAACCACCTTGAGCTAAATAACGGTTCGCTGTATCTAAGTCAGGCTTTTCTTTAAATTGTGCAACATCGTAACAACCCGTTCCAGCAATAGCCGCGCCTTGTTTTATATAACCATAGCCAGTATGCGCCTCTGTAGGAGTAATCGAAAACGTCACTAGCTTTCCTTGCTCAGCAAGTTTTACAACTTCAGGGAGCTTAGCCGTTAATACATCAAAGTTTTTAATATGATGATCGGCAGGCATCACTAATAGCGGACCAGTAATCCCATTTTGTAGTGCATAGTGGGCGGCTAATGCGATGGCAGGCGCGGTATTTTTACCTTTAGGTTCGAGTAATAACGCAGTAGGAATTGAGCTTTCAGCCTGCTCGGCGGCAATAAATCGGTGCTGCTCGTTACACACTAAAATAGCATTATCAAACAACTCATCAGAAACACGCGCCAACGTACTTTGTAGCAATGACGTGTTTTCATTTAGTAGTGGTAAAAATTGTTTAGGCATTGCTTGGCGAGAAAGCGGCCACAAGCGAGAGCCTATGCCACCTGCTAAAATTACAGGAGTGATTAAAGTGTTCATAATGTACATTAGCCGCCAACAAAAATATCAGCGATTATTTTAACACTTTATTGGCTCTGCGCTAAATTAACGTGTTTATATTAATGTAAAAGAGTCTGCATCTAAATAGGCAGGAAACGCTGCTTTAAACTCATCCAGTGGCGCTTTTTCAAGTGTTATAGTAACTAGTTGCTCTGCGTCATCTTGCGCTTTAGTTAATGCATCGCCTTTGAAGTCGTATACCGCTGTACCGCCATTGTGCGCCACACCATTACCGTCTTCCCCCACGCGATTAACACCTACTACGTAACATAGGTTTTCCATTGCACGCGCCATAAGTAACGTATCCCAAATATGGCGGCGTACAGCAGGCCAATTTGCTACGTTTATCATTACATCGTAGTCGTTATTATTACGTTGAAATACCGGAAAGCGCAGGTCATAGCATACTTGCGGTAATAGTTTAAAACCATTGATTTCAAAAACTTTGCGCGCTTGCCCTGCTACAACGTAATCGCCCTCGCTGCCTAAGCGAAATAAATGGCGCTTATCGTAATAACTCACCTCACCATCGGGTTTTACCCAATAAAACCGATTCGCTTTTTTATCGCCTTGTGCAACAAGTACCGAACCCGCAATAACCGCATTATGTTTATGAGCCTGCGCCTTTAACCACGTCAGTACTTTACCGTTTTCAGGCTCTGCACAATCTAAATTGATAGCAAAGCCAGTCGAGAATGTTTCGGGCAGTAAAATAAGATCGGGCTGATGCGTAATTGCTTCAAGCTGCTTATTAAACATGGCTAAATTAGCATCTTTATCAAGCCAATAAAGCGAGCTTTGCAATGCTGTAATGGTTAAAGTTGACATAATATTTGCGCAGCCTCTATGAGAGTGTTGTCGTTTTTAGCAAAGCATAAACGAATTACTTTGTCGGTTGGTGGATTTTGATAAAAAACACTTAACGGAATAGCCGCAACACCGGCTTGCTCAACTAACCAATGGCAAAATTCAACATCGTTTAAATCCGATACATCGCTGTAATCTAACAATAAAAAGTAAGTGCCTTGGCTAGGTAAAATTTTAAAACGGCTGTTACTTAAATGACTCGCTAATAAGTCGCGTTTTTGCTGATAAAACCCGCTTAGCTCATCTATATGCTCACCTTGCTGCTCGAGCATATCGGCAAGCGCATGCTGTGCGGGGGTAAAACTTGAAAACGTAACGTACTGATGAATTTTTCTAAATTCGACAGCTAAATCGGCAGGTGCAATACAGTAACCCATTTTCCAGCCCGTGCTGTGAAACGTTTTACCAAAACTCGATACAACAAAGCTTTTGGCAAATAATTCATCATCGCGTAATACGCTTAAATGCGGTTGTTCATCAAACGTAATGTGCTCATATACCTCATCGCTTATTACATACAAATTGTGAGTACCAACTAACTCTTTAAGCGCTTTTATATCTTGTGGCTGTAATATTTTACCGCTTGGGTTATGAGGCGTATTAATAATAATTGCACGGGTATTTTTAGTAATAGCTTGGCTTACTACTTGCCAATCAATAGTGTAATTTGGCGCACTTAAAGCAATGTGTACCGACTTTCCACCAGCGAGTTCAATTGCCGGTTGGTAAGAGTCATATGCAGGGTCAAATACAATCACTTCATCACTTGGGCGCACAATTGTTTGAATAGCCACAAACAATGCCTCTGTTGCACCTGAGGTAACAGTAACTTGATCAGCTGCGTTTATATCAGCTGCATATTTGCGCTTTGCTAAATCAGCAATTTGTTGCTGTAATCGTGGTACACCACTTGAAGGTGAATATTGATTAACGCCCTGCTGCACATAATAATTTAACTGCGTTTTTAAAAGATCAGGAGCATCAAACTCAGGAAAGCCTTGAGAGAGATTAATTGCCGAAAACTCATTAGCCAACCCGCTCATTTGGCTAAATATACTAACGCCTAAATTTGGTAATTTACTTTCAAACACGTGATGCCCTTAATGATGGTTTTGCGCTTAAAGCGATGCTATCATTGCTTAAAACAGAAGTATAGCCGTCTAAAAACAATTAACTTTACGCTCATTAGTGAGGAATGTATGCAAAACAATACCGCTATTTCACAACTTATTGAAGCCGGAAAATGGGTTAGCCAAAAAGGCTGGGGACCCGCAACAGGCGGAAACTTTTCAGCTCGTACTAGCACTGGCTTTGTTGTTACAGCAAGTGGGCACGATAAAGGCTCACTGACGCAAGAGCATTTTTTGCAATTAGATCACCAAGGCGAGCGCCTAGCAGGAGCTGCAAAACCATCGGCAGAAACACAATTACACCTAAGTTTGTATCAGCTTATACCTGATGCGCAGTGTGTTTTGCATACTCACTCTGTAGCCGCTACCGTACTGTCGCAAATTACCCAAGGGCATCAGCTTGATTTAACAGGCTATGAAATGCAAAAAGCACTGAGCGGCTTTACTTCGCATTTAGAAACGCTGAGCATTCCTATTTTCGATAACGATCAAGATATTGACCGATTAAGCCTGCTGGTTAGTGACCATCATTTACATACACCTATAGAGCACGGCGTACTGATACGTGGCCATGGCTTATATGCAGTAGGGCGTAATATTGATGAAGTTCGTCGCCACCTAGAAGCCTTAGAGTTTTTATTTAGTTGCGAACTAGAGCGCTTAAAAATAATAGGTATTCAAGCGGGAGTAACTAAATGATTAAAGCCATTTTAACCGACATCGAAGGCACAATAACCCGTATCTCGTTTGTTAAAGAGGTGTTGTTTCCTTACGCAGCAAAACAATTACCTACCTTTGTACGTGCCAATGCTAATAAGCCAGATGTAGCTGAGCAAATTAGTGCCATAAAAGCTCTTATCGAAAAGCCAAACGCCGATATTGAAGAAGTCATTAGCACTTTACTTACCTGGATTGATGAAGATAAAAAAATCACTCCACTTAAGCAATTACAAGGCTTAATTTGGCAAACAGGGTATGAACACGGTGATTTTAAAGGGCATTTATACCCAGATGCATTTGATTTTTTACAAGCTCAGTACAACAGCGATATAGCTTTATATGTGTACTCGTCAGGGTCAGTAAAAGCGCAGCAGCTACTTTTTAAATACAGTGATTATGGTGACATTCGCAGCTTGTTTACTGACTTTTTTGACACCAAAGTTGGCGCAAAACAAGAGCAAATGGCCTATAACACCATTGTTGAGCTGTTACCGTTTAAAGCAGCAGAAATACTCTTTTTAAGTGATGTAGCCGGCGAGCTTGATGCCGCGCAAGCTGCCGGCTTAAAAACAATACATTTAATTCGTGATGGGCAAGCAAGCACTAAAGCACACCCTTATATTAATGACTTTAGCCAATTTAAATTGGAGCAATTAGTATGAGTCAATTAACAATATATGCTGACAACGATGCAAGCAAAGCACTTGTAAGCACATCAAATGCTGATGATATTGCAAAGCAACTAGCTAAAGTAAACGTACGTTTTGAACAGTGGCAAGCAAATGCAGATATTAATCAGCACACCACCCATGAGCAAATTATTAGTGCGTACAAAAGCGATATAGATCGGTTAAAAGCCGAAAATGGCTATCAAACAGTAGACGTTATATCTCTAGCTAAAGGTAATCTTGGCGCATCAGAGCTACGCAAAAAGTTTTTATTTGAACATACCCATAGTGAAGACGAAGTGCGTTTTTTTGTAAAAGGCCAAGGGCTATTTTGCCTACATTTAGGCAATAAGGTTTATCAGGTACTTTGCCAACAAGGCGATTTAATTTCAGTGCCTGAACTTACCCCGCATTGGTTTGATATGGGCAGCGACCCTGAGTTTACTGCCATTCGCTTATTTAACAATACAGAGGGCTGGGTAGCAAAAAGCACTGACTCGTCTATTGCAAAGCAATTTCCGTTATTATCATAAGTTAGTCATTCAAAACCTTGGTCCACACGAATACACATAACGTGGACCAAAATATCGCGAAGCTACTTAAGCTTTATGAGATCGCCATTTTCAACCTGACTTTGGTTGTACACACCTGTATCTAACACCCACCCTGTAACCAGTTTTGCCGGAGTTATATCAAATGCAGGGTTATATACATTAGCATTGGTGGGTGCCCATAAAGCCTCACCAAAGCTACCGCTAACTCCGCGCACTTCTTGAGGATTACGCTGCTCTATTTCTATATCATCACCACACGCGGTGTTGGTATCAAGCGTGGTAATAGGCGCAACTACATAAAATGGAATGTTATGAAAATACGCAAGTACGGCTAAATTATAGGTGCCCACTTTATTAGCAAAATCACCATTGGCAGCAATACGATCAGCCCCTACTACTATTTTATCCACCTTACCTGCAGCCATTAAACTTGCCGCCATATTATCGCAAATTAATGTGTACGGTATTTCCCAGCGCTCAAGCTCAAAGGCCGTTAAGCGGCCGCCTTGTAATAATGGTCGTGTTTCATCAACCCACACATGTACGTTGCCATGTTTTTGCTGCGCTTTGTAAATAACACCCAGTGCAGTACCAATACCAGCGGTTGCAAGCGCCCCTGTATTACAATGAGTTAATATGTTGTCGCCACTATTTATAAGCTCGGCACCACGATTTGCCATTCGTTCACACAGCTCAATATCTTCAATAAACAACCGCTCAGCAGTACTAACAATACCGGCAACATAATCGCTTTGCGTTAAAGCTTTTCGCAATGCCGCCATACAATGCATTAAATTAACCGCCGTTGGACGAGTGGCTTCTAGTTCATTGATTGCTTTTTCAAGCTCACTTTTCACTACCCCTTGCTCAGCTAAATACGCCACTAACAAGCTCGCGCCTAAACCAATAAGTGGGGCTCCACGCACTTTTAAGTTAATGATCAGCTCTTTCATGGTTTCTACATCATGGCACTGATGCCATACCTGCTGGTGAGGTAGTAAATATTGGTCGAGCACACTAAGCGACCCGTTTTCATATTTTAAACTGCTTGCGATTAAGTTTTGCATAATGCTTAAGGTATTAAAAATGCGTAACGTTATTTTACACCACTTTGAATAACTCTCAAGCTAGACTTGTAGACATCTAAACATTTAAAAGTATAGAATGCTTAAAAGCTGATTTTTGAGATTTAAACCATGACTAACTATGTTGCTTTTAATGCACAGCGCGCTATCGATTACGTATCGACATTAATTGAATCTAAACAATGTAATTTTTTTGATTCCGGACAAACCTTATCGGCATATGAGTTTGGTGATGGCAATCTTAATTTAGTATTTAGAATTACTGATGAGCAAAACAATAGTGTTATTTTAAAGCAAGCTCTGCCTTACGCGCGTTGCGTGGGTGAGTCGTGGCCATTAACACTTGATAGAGCCCGTATAGAAGCACAAGTTTTACTTAACCATGGTGCTATTTGCCCAGCTTATACTGCTAATGTTTTACATTATAGTGAAATACAAGCCCTGACTATTTTAGAAGATTTAGGTAATTTACAAATATTGCGTACTGCACAAAATAATGCAGAGCAATTCCCTAAATTGGCACAGCATGTAGCGACCTACTTAAGCCACACCGGCTTTTATAATTCAGATTTTTACTTAACCGCGCAAACTAAAAAAGCACTCGTTAGCCAATTTACTAATCCTGAGCTTTGCCAAATCACGGAAGACTTATTTTTTAGCGATCCGTACATTGAGCACGAACGCAATAACTACCCAAAACAACTACAAAACGAAGTTGACGCAATACAAAAAAACAACGCATTAAAGTTAGAAATAGCAAAACTAAAAGCTAATTTTTTATCTAAGCCGCAAACATTACTTCATGGTGATATGCACAGCGGTAGCATTTTTGTTGATTATAATAATACAAAGATGATTGACCCAGAATTTGGTTTTTTTGGACCTATTGGGTTCGATATTGGCTCTTTTATTGGTAATTTACTATTGAATTACTGCGCACAAGCAGGGCATATTGATGACTTTGTAGCACGTCGCAATTACCAAACACATTTACTTAGCTGTATCGTAGACACCTATAGTTTATTTGAGCAGCAATGGCTTGAATTAATACGCACTAAAACATTAGATGAATCATTAGCGCCAGTAGGCTATGCGCAATACTTTATGAAAAACGTATTGCAAGATGCTGTTGGTTACTGTGGTGCTGAGTTAATTAGGCGTACTATTGGGCTTGCGCACGTAAGCGATATAGATAGAATTAGTGATGACAATGCGCGCCTTACAGTGCAAAAACAAACATTAGCACTAGGCGAGCAACTTATTTTAAATGCACAAACATGCAACAACAAAGAAGCATTCTTTAGTTTATTAATAAGCCAATTAAACTAACAAGCATTAAAAAAGGCGCTATAAGCTGTCTCTTATACACAAATCCCTGCTAAGAAATTAGCGGGGA
>NZ_WTKZ01000009.1:0-117575 GCF_011378805.1 Pseudoalteromonas sp. Z9A6 | reverse complement strand
GCGGCTAAAGCCGCCTAAACGTTATGCACTTCAGGTTTGAATCCGCGAAATTATCATTGAATAATACTCCAAACTAAAATTTAGATACCGCTTAAACAATACCAACCTCCCGCACTTCACTTTTAGCGCACAAACTAAGCACAATACATTGCACTAAAAACCAGCAACCTTGCAGCTTGGTTATAAAATGTCTAGTATTCTAAAGCTGTACTTATAATTGGTACTAAAAAAGGATTAACAATGTCTCTAAAATACATAACAACAATATCAATCACATTATCATTACTATTATTAACAGCATGCGGCTCTGGGGAAAGTAAAACAAAAGAGGCTGAAAGAATTGAAATACCACAATCAAAAGCGGTTATTAATAACAGTCCCTTAAGTGACTACAAAATAATTATCTATGGTAATAGCCATAGTTCACAGTTAGGGGGCTTATTAGAAATAATTATTACAAACCAGTTACCTAGCACTTTAGTCAAAATAACGACTGTTAGTGGTCGATTTTTAGATGAAATAGTCGCAGTAGATGCAAATGTCGATAAATTAAAAAGTGATAACTGGAGTCATGCAATTTTTCAAGGCCAAAAGTACTCACAATCAGGTTCGACTGACTACCCTACAAGTGCAACTGAGCGATTAATCTCGAACGCAAAAGAGCATAAAATTACACCTATTTTATTTCCAGAGCATCCTCAAAAAGGGGATCCCGCAGAAGCAAAGCAGGTTTACGACCTCCATTTAGCAATCAGTCAAAAACAACCTAGCTGCATAGCGCCTGTTGGCTTTGTATGGAATCGAGTATTAGAAATAATGCCTAGTATAAACCTTCATAGTGCCGACGGTAATCATGCATCCTATGCTGGGAATGTCCTTACAGCGATGACCTTTTATCAAATCATTACCTCGGAATTAACAGACACAATGCCATTTATTCCTGCTATAGATTTAACACAGCAAGAACAAGCTTTATTTGGACAAGTAGTAACAGAAGTACTTGAGTTATATCCGGCATGTGGTGCTAAATAATCTTAAAAAATTTAAAACTAGATTTTAGATTTAGTGATTTCCTGAGGTGCTCAATATCAGTACATTAATACTACGCACATAAGCTGATTAAAGACACCTCAGGAAAATTCAATTTTCACTTTTTTGCCAAATTATAAATTTAATATCTTGATAAATAATCACCTGCAATTTATTAAAATAACCGCCGTCCTAGCTATACTTATTTGAATATTAAATTTACTATCAAAACGTTGTAACTATTAGCAGGAAAACTAAAGTGCTGTCGCGTTTATATAATTTTATGCCCGGTTTAAATACATTGCTGCACTATGAACGCCAATGGTTTGCTGATGATGTAAGGGCGGCGCTATCAGTAGCGGCAGTGGCTTTACCTGTTGCCATTGCTTACGCACAACTAACCGGTGTTAACGCCGCCGTAGGGTTATACTCTTGCATACTGCCAATGATGCTATATGCACTTTTTGGTACTTCAAAACAATTAATAGTCGGCCCTGATGCCGCAACTTGCGCCGTTATTGCCGCTGTAGTAACACCTCTTGCTGCAGGTGACAGCTTTAAGCATTGGCAACTTGTTGTCACCATGACCGCTATGACCGGCTTTTGGTGCTTTATAGCCAGTAAATTTAAGTTAGGTGTATTAGCCGACTTTTTATCTAAACCTATTTTAATGGGCTTACTAAACGGCGTAGCTATCACTATTATTGTTGGTCAATTTTCTAAAGTATTCGGTTTTACCTTTGATGAGCGCTACTTACTTGAACGCCTCGGTGGTGTGCCCACATACCTAGCGCAAACACATGTTCCCACCTTATTAATGGCTTTGTTTACACTGGCGGTCTATTTTGCCATGAAGCGCATAAGACCCACGTGGCCTGCATCTATGTTTGCTATTGCTTTTGGTGCGCTTTTGGTATGGATTTTTGATTTAAAACAATTTGATATAAAAACCATTGGCACCGTAACTGGCGGGCTCCCCGTTTTTAATACCCCTGTTTTTGATTTAGGGATTATTCGTGAGCTGGTGGTACCCGCACTTAACTTAGCCATCGTGAGCTTTGTTAGTATGATGCTAACTGCCCGCAGCTTTGCTGCTAAAAATGGCTACGACATAGACGCCGATAAAGAATTTAGAGCGTTGGGTATTGCCAATATAGCGTCAGCTCTTTCGCAAGGTTTTGCCGTCAGTGGCGCCGACTCACGCACCGCTGTTAACGATGCAACAGGTGGTAAAACGCAGTTAGTATCAATAATAGCAGCAGCTATTATTGCGCTCATAGCTGTATTTTTAACAGCCCCACTTGAATTTATTCCAAGCGCAGCGCTAGGTATTGTACTTATTATTGCCTCTGTACACTTACTCGATTTAAAAGCTGTTTGGCAATTAAAACGAAAAGACAAACAGGCATTTTATCTCGCCTCAGCCACCTTACTTGCGGTGTTATTTATTGGCGTTATACCAGGGATCACACTTGCTGTATTACTGGGGTTATTTCAATTTATTCGCACTGTTATGCGCCCAACCGACAATATTCTCGGCGTAGATGTTAACGGTGTAGTAAGAAGTTTAGACGCCACAGATAAAGCAAAAGCAGTGCAAGGCGTGTTTATTTACCGCTTTAATTCACCTTTAACTTACTTTAATGCCAGCTACTTTAAACGCAGATTACTTGAGCAATATGCAAGGCAAAAAGACGACACTCAATGTGTAATAATTGACGCTGTGCCCTGCTTTACTCATTTAGATTTAAGCGTAATGGCGATGCTTGCAGATCTCGACGTTATATTTAAAAAGCGTGATATAAGGCTTGAGCTTGCAGGTAGAAAACGTCAGTTACTTTCGTGGTTTGATATTGCAGGAATGAAGTCTGGAAAAGAAGGTATATATATTCACTCAGACTTATACATCGCCCTAAAAAGAAATAGCGTAAGGCAGCATACACAAGAAGTTAGCTTGTTTGAGTCAGACGAAAATAAAGAACCGCTCACACAGCAATAAAATACAATAAGCAGATCAGCTAACTGATCTGCTGTTTAGTACTAATTACTTTTTATACTTTTGGGTAGTTTGAAGGAAAAAACGCTTTTTTAGCGTCTTCATCAAACTCTTTTTTAAAGGCTATATCAGTACCAATTGCGCGTGCACGTGCAACCGCTGGGCGGCTATCAATGCTTTCAAACCAACGCTTAAGATTTGGGTACGGCGCTAAGCCCTCTTCACCTAGTACAACCGGTGCTTTATCAATCCAGCCCCATGCAGATACATCAGCAATGGTATATGTATCACCCACTATAAAGTCACGACCTTCAAGGTGAGTATCAAGTACTTCGTAATGGCGCTGCGCTTCACGTAAATAACGATTAACCGCGTAATCAAGCCCTTCTGGCGCCATGTGTCTAAAGTGTACACTTTGCCCTGAATACGGACCTAAACCCGATGCGATAAACATTAACCACGACAGCATTTCAGCGCGGTCATCGCTCTTGCCTTCAAGCTTCCCATACTTTTCAGAAAGGTACATTAAAATAGCATTCGAATCGAACACACGCGTTTCACCATCAACAATTGCTGGCGCTTTAGCGTTTGGATTAATTGCTTTAAATTCAGGTGTATGTTGCTCACCTTTTAAAGTATCAAGAGGAACAAGTTCAAACGGTAAGCCTGTTTCTTCTAAAAAGAGCGCAACCTTCATTGGGTTAGGAGTATGGTGAAAATAAAATTTAATCATGTAAAGTTCCTCAATAATTGAGCAACGATTAAAGCACAACTTGAGCGGGTGTTCAAATTGAGTTTTAACTAAGTAAAATACACAGTTAAAACGTGATTTAATTGTGAGTATTTCGTGATACTTCATTCGTAAATATCACTTATGCTAAAGAAAAAATAAACTTTTGTAAGAAGTAATATGCTTAAAAATTAATTGCAGAAGCAACAAACTAAAAGCATGGCAAGTATTAGCACTACTCATATTTGGCCCATTAAATAAAAAGCCGATATTGAGCAACGCTCAATATCGGCTTTATTAATCATTTAATTTTGTCTAAATTAATCGGCTAAAGTTGGAACTGTAATAGGAATTACAACCCTTCTTACAACTGCGCTACCATCACCTCTTATCCAAAGTATCACTTCGTAATTTAATTCCTCAAGAGAGGCATTTTTAATCCCTTTCAAATTAATTTCAAAGGTCACTTCTTCATTTGGTTTAACGTTCTCAATTAATACAGGGGTAATAGTTTCAACCCACTGCTCTCCTGAAATCACTTCAATTGAGAGATCGATTTCTTTTAAAGCCTCATCAAGAGCTGAAGAAATAGCCGCTGCAATTTCGTTACTATCATACGACAATAAAAATGTTTGTCCTTTGGTAGCTAACACAATTGAATCTAAATCATCTGTAGCTAAGCCAATTGAGCCGCTTTGCAATCCAAATACAGTCACACCTTTTTCTTGTAATACATTGATGACCTCAGTTTTGCCCGCACCCGGGTAATTCTCATCTATATCTGAATCATGAAATGGCGCGTCTGTCGCTAATAAAATAACTTTTAAAGCACCTTCACGCCAACCAATATTCATAGGTTCAATATCACCTAAACTAGTATAATTTCCATCGTTGTCTATATCTCTACCAGCTCCAGTTACAGCTTGGTACAAACCTTCTAACTGTGATTCTTGATAATCATTACCTGAATAAATGGTTAAATTATTGATTCCTGTTTTTGCGGCATCTATATCTGTAGTCACCGACTGTAATAAATAGAACGCTTCATCACCATCGTATTCATGGCCGTATCCATCAATAGGAAAGTCTGAGAAGGCAGAAACCCCAAAAGCAACATTAATTCCACGACCAGATAAGTTTTCTAATATATTGTCAGCTTGCTCTTTTAAGCTGGCTATATCATCAGTATAACTACCGCTAACATCAATTAAAAACATGACATCAATTGCTGTCACAGTAGTTTCAGGTAAGGTAAAGCTTAACTGCGAAGTAGTTTTATCCCCTTTAGATAAAGCAATTGGAGCCTTAACATCTAAAACAGAATCAACAGTTAAATCGGCTGTTTGTATTGCAGAGTGAATATTTAGTAACTGCGTAGGACCGGTTGTGCCTAGAGCTTTTGACTCTTCAGAAAGCGTTAAATTAGAAGATGTAGCAACTAAAATATCTTTAATCTCCGCTGCTTTTAATGAACTATTAATTCCTTTCACAATCCCTGCAGAGCCTGTTACTAAAGCGGCTGAAAATGATGTACCTACGCCTAAGCTACCATCAGTATTCCCCCACCCCATTTGATCACCAGGAGCCGCAATATTTACGACGTTACCCATACGTGTAAAATCAGTTTCTTTATCATCTGCATCTGTTGCCGCTACAATCAATGTATTTGTTTGCCAAGCATCTTGGGCGATATCATTGATATCAACTAAAAGTTGATCATCATTTTTTTCACAGTTATTACCAGCCGAATAAACTAGTAATACATCTTTTTCTTTTGCGTATTCCACTAAGTTAGTTTGTTGTAGACGCCAATTTCTATTACTTTTTAATCTAACTTGTGAGTCGTCAGCACAAGTGCTTGTATCACCCCAAGATATATTTACAATGCTCGCACCGCTATCTATAGTCGCCTTAGTTCCTGCTATTAAATCTGTTATATAAGTTTTAATAGGAGATTCAGATGAACACTCTTCAGTAGTTGATCCATCCTTACAACGCTTAACATAAATATCGGTATGTATTAAGTTGGCACTGTGATCAACACCATACACAGCACTGCCTTCACTCGTGTTATGTCCTGCAATAAAGCTAGATACCCACAACCCATGAGAACTATCAGTTTCTGTATCATCACCTTCAACAACACCAAATTGGCCATTATCTTGTGCGCGAAGACGAGTTAAGCGAGAACTTTCAATGCTAATTTGTCCTGCACCTATACCGGTATCAACAACACCTAATGTCACTGGCGCTAAAGTACGTTCTTGTAATGCATCCCATGCTTTATCTGCGGCTACAGCTTTAACCCAATAATCTCCAGAAAAAAGAGACTCATCAGTGCTTTCCTCTGCAATATATTGTATTACAGTGTTTTTATTTTTGATTACATGACTATAATTACTAATCAGACTTAAGTTTTTTGACTCTATAACAGTATTTAAACCTGCATGCCTAACGCCACCCATTTCCCCAATTTTTGTTATCAAGCTATTTTCAGAAGCGCCTTCTCTAACTCTTATCTGTAATACTTTTAATGCATCATCAAAACTTGCGATTCCAGCATCATTATTACTAATCTCATCAAAAACAGCTTCTAATTCAGCTTCTGTAACATCATCGTTTAAATGTACTAATACTTCATTCAGCGCTGCTTCAACGGTTTGCCCATCTATAACAATATTTTCACTACCACCAGGTATAGACATAACACTTGCGGCAACATTAGTCACATCAACAAAAACACTACTTGTAGCTGTTTGACCATCATTATCTGTCACTGTTAAGTCAAAAGTTAACGTTGTATCAAAATCAACTTCTGGAGCAATAAATTTTAAAGAATTATTAGTTAAGTTATCAATTTCAATGATAATGCCGTCAGTTTGTTGCCAAGCATACGACACTATTGAGCCATTAGAATCTTCTACTATGCTTGTAATTTCTACTTCTGTATTTTCTTCAACAGTGACTCTTTCGTTTAAGCTCAATGTTGGTTCTACTAGTACATTTTTAATAGTAATTGAAATAGAGTCAGATGCAGTCAAACCACCATCATCAGTAGCAACTAATTCAAATACAACAACTTGCTCTTCATCTACTTCTGGCGCTGTAAAAGAAAGGGTGCTTGTATCTAAGCCGCTAAGCTCTAAATCAATCCCAGAGGTTTGCTGCCATGCATAGCTTACTATTGTACCGGTTGAGTCTTCAGCTGTTCCTGTAAATGAAATAGATTGATTTTCATCTACGATAAGGTCAGCTCCTGCATTTACTGAAGGTGCTGTATTGGCTACTACTTTAGGTGTTTCACTAGTACTAGATGGGTCTTTATCACTGCCACACGCAGTTAAAATAGAGGTTGCGATTAAACACAATGCAAAGCACTTTGTCTTTTTCATTTAATAAATCCTTTTGAAATTTACTGATTTTTAGTAAATCAAACATCCGTTTAAACTAAAACCGGGTGTTTTGACCCAATAAAAAGTTATACTGAAACCTTATTTTAACTAAATGACACTTAAAGGCAACAATTAAAAGTCAAATAAAACAACAGGATAGCAACTTAAGCAACACAATACCGTACCACTTATCAGAACAATAAAAAAAATAAAACACAAATAATTAACTTAATTAAAATAATAAAACGAAGCGATACTTCCTAAAACAACTCACTCCCCCCTTATTTCTAGATAAAAAAGGCTAAAAAACTAATTAGCATAATATTTATTAGGTAAATATAGCCTTGATAAATATCGCAACTTTTATTGCCAATAACTAAATAAAAACTCAAAATTTGATAACCTCTATATAAAAAAAACACTTACACACTAAAGGTTGACGCTTTTAACTAACAAACCATCAAATTAAGTATAATATTTCCTAAAAATAAAATTTAGTCATGTAAAGTATTTCAATAATTGAGCAGCTAAATAAAATACACAGTTAAAACGTGATTTAATTGTGAGTATTTCGTGATACTTCATTCGTAAATATCATTTAGGCTGAATGCAATATCAGCCTTTGCGAGAAGTAACATGCCTTTTAAAGCACTATCCCATCCATTTTTAATCTCACTTGTTGGGTTAATAAATTTTTTGCTTTCAAAGCCAAGCTGCTGAGCAAGTAACTATTTCCAGTACAGCTAATCCGACTACCTTTTTAGAGCTTTACACATCGCAAGGTTGCAGTAGTTGCCCACCAGCAGAGCGCTGGATTTCAACGTTTACAGATGATGAAAAACTATGGACTGATTTAATCCCTATTAATTTTCATGTTACTTATTGGAATTATTTGGGTTGGAAAGACCCGTTTGCCTCTGCTGTTTTTAGTAAAAGACAACGCACTTATAAGGCACTTGGTAAAAGTAGGATTGTAGCTACTCCAGGATTTATGGTTAACGGCAACGGGTGGCAAGGTTGGTTTTATAAACAAGCTATTCCTGTAGCTAAAGCCCGTTATTTAGGTAATTTAAAAGCGACTATAAACAACAGTAAAATTAATCTCGAATACGATACTGTTAATATCGAAGATAATACTGACCAAAACTTAATAGCCCATGTAGCTCTGTTAGGCTTTGGTATAGAAACACAAATACACAGCGGCGAAAACGCAGGCCATAAGTTAAAACACGACTTTGTTGTTATTGGCTACGAGCAAAATGACATGCAGACCAAGCAGCAATTATCATTAACTGACTTAACCCTGCCTCGCGTTAAAAAAATATCGCCAACAAAGCAAGCCTTAGTGTTTTGGGTATCTAAAAAAGGCGACCCTACTCCACTACAAGTTGCAGCCGATTGGTTTTAAAAATTACAGTTAATTGAATAAAATTACTAATTAACAACTCAGCGCGCAATAAATCTCCTTGTATATCAACTATAGAAAAAGGCTTTCAATAATTTAAAAACTAATGAATTAGCATTGTTATTACAAAACATTTATTCTTTTTTATTGTGTGTATCTGTATAAAACATAAATAACATTGTATTTACATCAACTTTTGTTTATAAAGTAGGTTGAATGGACTCTTGAAATAAGTAATTGACTTATAAGTATAAAAACCAAGCGCCTATCAATAAAAACTTCTGCAATTATCTATATGGACAAAAATTTATGCGAATTAACCAAAGCCACATTAAAACAATTGTAATCGCTGCAATTACAGCTTCGTCTTTAGCTGGGTGTGCTACAACATCATCAAAAGTAATAGAAACACCAACTGTTGCTAGCTATAACACAACCTACTCAGGTGCAAAAAGCAAACTAGTCGTAGGTCAGTTTGTAAACCGTTCGAGCTTTCAAAATGGTATATTTGCATCAGGCCAAGACCGTTTAGGTAGCCAAGCAAAAACAACACTAATGAGCCACTTACAACAAACAAATCGCTTTAGTGTGCTTGATCGCGACAATATGGCAGCCCTTGCGGAAGAGGCAAAGTTAACAGGTACAAAACAAGTTCTTAGCGGTGCTAAATTTGTTGTAACTGGTGATGTAACAGAGTTTGGCCGTAAAGCCATTGGCGATCGCCAGCTTTTTGGTTTATTGGGTAAAGGTAAATCGCAAATTGCTTATGCTAAAGTAACGCTTAATGTTGTTGATGTTACTACATCAGAAGTTATTTATTCAGTGCAAGGTGCTGGTGAATACAGCCTATCAGAACGTGAAGTTATTGGTTTTGGTAGCACAGCTTCATATGATGCCACATTAAATGGCAAAGTACTTGACCTAGCTATTCGCGAAGTCGTTAACAAGTTAGTTACTGGTCTTGAAGCTGGCCAATGGGGCAATAAATAATGAAAAAGCTAATTACCTTAGCATTTGTTTGTATAGCCCTAACGGGTTGTAACTCAACGAAAGAACCTATTTACTATTACGGCGACTATAGTACTGCCGTATACGCCTATTTAAAAGCAGATGACGTAACAGCCGAAGAGCAAATTAGTATGCTTGAGCAAATTATTGCCGATGCCGCAAACAAAAGTAAGAATGTTGCACCTGGCCTACATGCTCACCTAGGTATGCTGTACTTTGAAACGGGTAATCCTTCATTAGGCACTACTCACTTCGAAACTGAGAAATCACTTTTTCCAGAATCAGTTCATTACATCGACTTCCTTCTAAAATCTGCGAAAGGCGCTTAATATGCTTAATTTAAAATCATACACAGCGATCGCATTAGTCGCATTACTCGCTGGTTGTGTTTCACCTCCACCAGCACATGACTACACAGCATTTAAACAAGCAGACCCTCACTCAGTTATTATTTTACCTCCGCTAAATAATACACCTGAAGTAATTGCACCATACAGTGTGATGACTCAAATGGTCGCGCCTATAGCTGAGTCGGGTTTTTATGTTTTTCCTGTTGCTTTAGTTGATCAAACCTTTAAAGGTAATGGCCTCACTGTTGCAAGCGACGTACACCAAGTACCGGCGAATAAATTACATGAAATTTTTGGTGCAGATTCTGCGCTTTACATCACTATTGAAGAATACGGCACTAGCTATGTTGTAATTTCTAGCGAAACAGCTGTAACTGTGTCAGCCTCACTAGTTGATTTACGCACTGGCGAGCAATTATGGCAAGGCAAAGCAAGAGCCTCTTCAGCTGAACAACAAAGTAATGGCGGTGGTGGCCTTGTAGGTATGCTTGTTATTGCAGCAATCAATCAAATTGCTGAAACGGTAACCGATAAAGGCTTTGAAATCGCAGCAATGACTTCAACACGCTTACTTTCTTCAGATGTTTACAACGGCTTATTATATGGACCTCGTTCACCTAATTATGGCCAACCAGCACCAAGCGAAAAGAAAAAATAACTCTTATTGTTATTAACCTAAATCTTAAAAAGGCCGAATCATTAAATGGGATTCGGCCTTTTTAATAAAAGCTTACCTAGCTAAAAACCTTAGCAAAGTTACTTTTAAGTATTTAGAGCAGATTTTAAAATACGAGTTTAAAAACCAATATTAGTCACAATAGAAAAAACATTTCAAAAAAGTAATAATAGAGTAGCAAAATGCAATGTCTTTTTTTTAGCCGGTTCTACATGTTAAAGTTGTCATTATCACTAAATTACTCTTATAGTGAATCTATATAAATATTGAGCATTACTATGATAAAAGCACAAATACCAGCTGACGAAGAATCTAGATTAAAGGCCCTTTACGAGTATGAAATATTAGATACTGAAGCCGAAAAAGTATTTGATGATTTAACTCAACTTGCTTCTGATATTTGTGAAGCCCCCATATCACTTATAAGCTTAGTTGATCCACAAAGGCAGTGGTTTAAATCAAAGTATGGTATCGATGTAGACTCCACCGAAAGAGATATCGCATTTTGCTCTCATACAATACTGCAAGACCAAGTATTTGAAATACAAAACGCTCTACTTGATGAACGTTTTTATGATAACCCTCTAGTAACCAGCGATCCAAACATTCGGTTTTATGCGGGCACACCGCTAGTTACACCTAGTGGCAGCACAATTGGTACATTATGTGTTATCAGCGACCAGCCAAAAAAGCTAACTCAAACACAAATTAACGCACTGAAAATACTTGGCAAAGAAGTTATTGCACAACTTGAGCTCAGGTTAAACAACAGAAAGCTGGCCACTGCATTAAAACAACAACAAATACATAATAAAAATCTTGAAGAACTAAAAAAAGAAGCTGATACAGCTAACACTCTAAAAGGTCGATTTTTAGCAAATATGTCGCACGAGCTAAGAACCCCGCTGCACGGCATTTTAAATTTAGCTGAGTTTGGACTAGCAGAAACTTCAAATATAGAAAAAGATAACGCCTTAAAGAGTATTTTAAGCTCCGCGAATATACTCTCAAATATTGTAAATGACATTTTAGACTTTTCAAAAATTGAAGCGGGTAAATTAAATATTGAGAATATTAACTTTAACTTGAGCGAAGTCATTAACAATGTAATTAATCCACTAATGAAACAAGCCACAGATAAAGGCATAAAATTTATTCCATCTATAGATAAAAATATCGCTACAACCCTAAAAGGCGACCCTGTCAGAGTTTCTCAAATTTTAAATAACTTATGCTCAAATGCGATTAAATTTACACAACAAGGCCAGGTAGAGTTTAAAGTCACTGTAAAGGAGAACCTCTTAAACACGCAAAATATTGTATTTGAAATAATCGATACGGGTATTGGTATTAGTAAAGCTGCACAGCAAAATTTATTTCAAGAGTTTCATCAGGCAGATTCATCTACATCTAGAAAGTACGGGGGCACGGGCCTTGGCCTTTCCATTTGCACCAAGCTAAGTGATTTAATGAATGGCAAAATCAACTTCACGAGTAAAGAAGATAAAGGTTCTGTATTTATTTACCAACAAAGCTTTGAAACATCAGAACTCGATGAATTATTAAAACCAAATAAAGAAATAACCGATTTACAAGGGTGCACTATTTTGGTTGCCGAAGACAATAAAGTAAATCAAGTTGTCGTAAGTAAAATGCTACAAGCTCATAATGCGAAAGTAATATTTACCGAAAATGGCAAAGAATGCGTTGATTACTTTTTTGCCAACCATGTTGATTTAATTTTTATGGACATTCAAATGCCAGTGATGGATGGAGTGCAAGCCACTAAGATAATTAGAGAGCAACAAACAGATAAAACAACGCCAATTATTGCCATGACAGCCAACACCATGAAACCAGATATTGAACACTATTTGAATATTGGTATGGATGGCTATTTAACGAAGCCATTTAATAAAGATCATTTAAATAGCTTGCTCAATGTTTATAATCCAAAAAACTCAAATCTCAAAAATTTAGCAGTTAAAGTTAGTAACCCAAACATTACGAGTGAACGTAAGCTAAAACAGATATGCAATGAGCTAAAAAAGTTAATTTCAAATGCCGACAGAGTCAGTCTCTGGTTGTTTAATCACGACTATACTGCCATTAATAGCTTAATTTGCCTTGATGAAAAAAATGAGATAGTAAGTAATGCAGTTTTAAAAGCTGAAGATTTTCCTGCATACTTTGACTATATTTTAGAGCATAAAGTATTAGACGCATCAGATGCGAGAAACCACGAAATCACTAAAAACTTAACCAAGGTTTATTTTGAACCATCAAACATTTACTCCTTGCTTGATTACATCTACTTTATTGATAACAAACCGCTAGGTGTTATTTGTTGTGAAAGTGTTGGCTCAAAAATTTCATGGAGCCATGCAGATAAACTGTCACTTATTAAAGTAGCTGATGTAACAACCTTGTTTTTATCCAAACAGTTGAAATCATAGTAGCTACTTTGATTTATTAAGCATCGCTTTTAAATCGGCAAATGGAGAATGCGTTGCAGCCTCAACTTTTCGCTCTGTAGTCGACCCGCCATACATAATATGTTCGTGGTATTTATTGTGCTCATTGTCGTGGCAATAAATACACAATAACTCCCAGTTACTGCCATCCTCTGGATTATTACTATGGTTATGATCTATATGATGCACCGTTAACTCACGTAAATTAGAGTACTCAAACTCACGGGCACAACGCCCACATACCCAAGGGTACAATCTTAAGGCTTTAATTCGGTAACCTTCCTCTTGCTTCACATAAGCCTGAGGTACTGCGTTATTCTTACTCATAGTATTCCTGGTAAATTTACTATTTCAGTGATCAATACTAAAAAAACTTAATTACTGACAAATCACCAAAAGAAGTATTTATATGCCGGCCTGTTTGCTCCCACGCGCGTAGTACGACCATAAGTTTTTTATTGTCAGAAGTCCAAGAAATTCCACCGCTGTATGCTTCAACTTTTTTGGCGCCCGAATCTTTTAACCCCAGCCCAGGGGTTGTGTTTTGAATATACCCTTTACCTACTTTGTATTCAGCAAATACGTGAACATTATGCGGTAACGAAAATGATAAAAGCGAGCCAATACTCGCCCCATAAGAATTAGAAATTAATTTAGTGATCTGTGGCACAGGTGAATTTAAAAAATCAGCCTGAAACACAATATTATCTTTGTTCTCAAGAGATACATGCTTGAAAGACCAAGCGCCAACAATACTTAACGACATATCAAATTTGTTACTTAGCTTTGGCCTATTAAGAAAAAAATGCCCAAACAAAGACTCTTTATTATTGAAGGTATAAAAGTTGTGTTGGCCAGATAGCTCAAACTTGGTTGAACGTGTATTTTGCGAGAAAATTTGATCCGTTTGATTGCCGCTTAAATTGCTAGCCGTGCTTTGCAGCCCTTCAAGCGTTTGATAGTTAAATGTGATTTTAGAATTTTTAAATTTTCTATACGAGAGCAGTATATCTTGTGTTTTTGTTTCAATATCATCTTCAAAAATATCGGCTGAGTAGCCAATTTCAATGTCGTTAATATCAAAAAACACACCCACACGCTGGTTATTTATGGGCTCTAACGAAAACAGTGTTTTTTGATTACTCCCCGCCAAGTCATCGTATATTAGCGCGTGGCTAGTGCTTGGATTTGAAATAGTGGTTCGTACCGATTTTAAGTCGAAGTCGAAAGCCAATACAGCACTGGATTGAAATGCCGCTAAAACAGCAAAGCCCACAATAACCAAGTAATTACGATTCATTAAAAACACTCAAAAATTAATTTGTATTAGAGTAGCGTTTTTTTCATCTTAACTTATCACAAAAGATTAACAATTGATGAAAACTTTAAATAATGCGCTTTATGCCATTTTTTGAGGTGCTTTCAAGGTCAAACTCATTCACATGCTTAATTAGCTCCGGGAAGAACGCTAAAAACACGGCTTCTAATTCATTGTAGTTACGAGTTATATCATCAGCCGCGCCCGCAAAAGTGTTCGTAAAGCGAATACGCTTGGCAATATTATCAAGTGCTAGCCCTATTCCATCTATGGTTTCGTATTCTTTAAACCAATCGTTTTTAGTCATGCTTGTTACAACATGCTGCATTCGCGCTGGCATAACAGGTATACGGTTATTTAAAAGCTGATAGCTGGTGTACTTAAAATCACTTAAAGGTTGCTTGCTAAATCGTTGCCAATGCACAATTAAAAAATGATCAAACACCACATCAATAGCTACACCAGCAAAGCGCTTACGCTCGGGTGAAAAGTACTGTTTAGCGTGTTTTACTGCGCGGTGAGAGTCGGTAAATTTATCGACTAAATAGTGGTTATCGAGCCCGTTTATAACCGTATTTGATAAGTGTTCTACATGCCTTTTACCACCAAAGTCGCCCAACAAGTTCCCAAAGTGAGAATCGGCTGTAGGCTGTGCTAAATAAAGATGAGCTAAATAATTCAAAGTGTTCTCTGATTGGCTAATACAAATAAATAATAACGTAAATTTAGACCAAACTCACATTCGTGTTTAAAGCAGTACTTATGGTTTTGATTACCAGTTTTTACTCAAACATAATGCAAAGTATTGTATAAACAGCGCAACTATAAAACGAGTATATAAAAAGCCGCTATATCAGCTGCATCAGCTACAGCGGCTTTTTAATGCGTTAGCTTTGTTATTAGTTTGATCAAAGCTAGTTACTCGACTTTACCCAATTTCCATTATCATTTTTGCTATAACTGTTTTTAACCGCTGACCAAGCTACTTTGTGCGCTGTTGTTTCGCGGTCATCATCGTTTATTCTATCGCTTGGGTCTTCATAGGTATCCCATGCACTATTAAACGCCTCTTGATATATCTCTTGAGCATGTTTAGGTAAGTTACTTTTTACCGACTCAGGTAATTCATCACGATTTTTATATGGCATAACTTTCTCCTTGTATTTACTCAATTACGCCACAAGCAACACGTTTGCCACCGCCACCTAATGGCTTTGGCTTATCTGCATAGTTATCACTTCCTTCGTGAATCATTACTGCGTGTTGTTTAAGTTTTTCAAGCGTGAGCCTTGGCGCTAAAACAGGCGATTTAGCTTGGCCACTTTCATTTACATACAACGCCGGTAAATCGCCTAAATGGCCATCCCCCCAAGGAGCATCATGATGCTCGCTAGCTTTTGGATCGAAATGCCCACCAGCGGCGCCCCCCGGCACAACTTTCTCGCCTTTTTTCTTGGGTTCACAACTAGCAAATTGGTGAACATGAAAACCATGCTGCCCCGGTGTTAAACCTTTTAAACTTGGTGAAAAAACAACACCGTTATCATTTTCTGTTAGTGTAATAGTACCTAGTGATTGCCCTTGGCCTGACTTAGTTACTTGGTGCATTTGAACTTTTACATTAGCCAATGCGCTATTTTGTAGTAACACGCCAGTAAGTAATATTGCAAAAGTGGGTTTTAAAACGCGGGTTAAAGATCTTTTAGCGTTTGAATCAAACTGTAAACAACTCATCATCATCTCCTCGTTTAGTATCAAATTAATAAAACAATAACGCTAAATTAAGCGACTATTAAACAAGTAGTTTCAATGTATATACCAGCCCTACGCGAAAACATTATTTATGAACAATTTATTTTTAATTTATTGATTAGAAAGTAAATTTATAGTTTTTATTAAACTTAAATAAGTAGCTAATTAACTAACAAAACTGACTTTCAGCCAAAGATTGAGCAAAAACCAAGGCATATTTACAAACAAAATGGCAACTTTACAAAACTCATAAAAGGAGATTACCAACGATCCAGCTCAAAAAACCAAGTTAAAAAAACGAAAAAAAAGGTGAAACTAAGTTTCACCTTTATAATTAATTTTGAAACTAATTAGTTAGCGTTAAGCCGTAGAAACGTTACTTGCGCCTGCATTGTTAAGTATTTCTTCAATAGCGTTTTTGTTGTCACTATCGTACTTAACACCAATTAATATAGAGCCCTTTTCAATGGCATCTTCATAATATTTAATTTCGTGCTCAGGGATAAACGCACCAATTGCAGCGCCTAAAGTACCACCTACTGCGGCGCCTGCACCACCAGCTGCAAATGCTGCGACTAATGGTCCGGCAACTAATAAGCCCGTACCACCTGTTGCTACAGTACCCACTGCAGTAAAACCGCCAATAATAGCAGCAAGAATACCACCTGAAGCCGCGCCTACAAGGCCACCTTCAGCCGCTTTTGTACCTTCGTCTACAGCAAAATCTTCCTTTGCGTATGAGTCATTGGCTACAATGCTTATGTTAGCTTCATTAATACCTAAAGCTTCTAATCTATAAATTGCGAGTGTTGCTTGTGATGCACTTTCGAATAACCCAGTAATAACGGTACTCATAATAACTCCTTTATTTATTTAAGAAAATACACTTACTACTAAGCAAAACCCAAACCAATAAATTTACTATTTAAAATCAATAAGATAAAACAAAACCCATAACTAACCCTTTCATTGTTAGAGTAAAAATTGCCAAATTTTGTAAAAAACTCCTATCTACAAAAAAACGCCTTACGAAATAAAGGGAGGTTTTTATTACTCTTTTGTTTATGGTTATTACCGTGCTTAACAATAAAATTAAAAACACCAAAAGAGCATTTTTTCATACGCTTTAAAGGTTAAAAAAGACGCTTACCCTCTTCAACCCCCTACCCAGTTACAATTGTGTTTTATTAATTCAGTAAAGAGTCAGCCTAATTTTGTTATCACTACGGCTAATTTTTCGGTGCGCATAAATCGTAAAATACTGTGCTAAATCTCCTTTTTATATTGCCCTGCTATTAGCAGATATAGGCCGGCCATGGATTACGAAAACAACTTTTTAAGTCAATCACAGCAAGCTGCACTTCAACAATCGCTAATTAATACCAAGCTTTTAAGTCGCCTTTCAGTAAATAGTGAAGATGTACCTTCGCTTGAGCAACAAGCTTATGGGGCTATTGCAGTTATGCTTTATCGCTTTAATTTACAAAAAATAAAATGGTCATCATTTTTAAAAACGGCAATAAACATAGCTAGCAACGCCTGCCAATGGCTAGCCAGCGAGCTTACAAGATGCCAACAAGAATACAAAGCCCAACCTAATGACGCTGTAATAATTGAGCAAAACGCTTTTTTGAATGGCATTTTTAGCGAAGAGCTCGCCTATATTGACGCCTTACTAGGTACTGAGTTACTAACTTAAGAAATACCCTAACAACAGTAGAGTAATCTTTAGCTTAATATTCTAACTAATGCCACGGTATTGGTTGCTCTATAACCACCACCCCTCAACTAAGTTAGCATCAGGCTAATGCTTCAAATTGATTGGTATTATTGCGGGTAGATATAAATGCTTTGTGTTTCTCGTAATACCTATTTTAAGCCTATCGGTATATAAATTGCTGTTAATACTGTTCTTACTTAAAGAGTTACCTATTAATAACTCAAGTTACAACTAAATAATCGAGGATAATATGAGTAATAAACAGCTAATTACGACAATAGGTATAGGTCTGGCCGCTGCATCTGCAGGTATGTTAACAAGGAAAACTTTACAAAAATCGTGGGAAAAGGTTACCAACGAACCAGCACCAAAAGATAGACCAAGCGAAGAAACAGATCTTAAAGAGGCCGTTACATGGGCAGTAGTCTCAGGTATTGGTGCGGGTGTTGCAAGAATGGCCGTACGCTACGTACTAGACAAGCGCCGCTCCAAATAAACCGTCCCAATTAATACCTCTTATAAGTATTAAACGTAATACGGAGAGGCTCAAAAGGCGGCTTGCGACAGCTACTCCTGTGTTGTCGCAAGCAACTTAAAAAAACCTCAAACAAGGTTATTTAACCATAGAGTTAAAACACATTAACTCCCTTTCAAAGTTGTTGCCTGCCTACAAGCTTGCGTATAATGCCCACATTCCGGCTGCATTTTTTAGCCGCTAACTTGGATTTTAATAATGAAAAAACTCTCTGCAGTGCAAATAAAACAGCAAGCACTTGTACTTAATACTGCCGAAAAATTAGAAGAACAAGGCCGCGCTGAGCTCCCAGGCATGCTGCAATGCTGGTTTGATGTGGAATATCACTTATTTCCAAGTTCATTACTGCTGTGCTTTCAGTTTGAAAACGAGCAAGCCTTAGCCGTCGCAGAGCCTGATTTATTAAAGTGGCAAAAGCGTTTAAGCGGCGCAATGCTTAAAAAAGGCGTTATTTTAAAAGATATGCGTAAACATTTAAAATTTACGCTCAAAGGGCCTGACGATTAAAACGAGGTTTTTAAAGGGGTATAAAGCCTTTTACTCGTGTAGCCGAAGCGCATAAAACTATAATGAAAAACCGTAGCATTAATGCTACGGTTTTTTACTTTTATTAGAGCTTAAAGTAGTACCTATAAAGATCAATTTTTGACTCAGGGATTTTTATTAGCCGATGATACTAATTGGCCGTTCAACAATACTAATGCACGGCAAAAGCAAATTTCAGTCGATTCAACGTTAATCGGTTGCCCTAAGTTAGCAATAGTAGGATAGTAAATTACACATAAAAAATAGCCTTATATTAGGAATATTATGATCAAAGTATTATTAGCGACCAGCTTAATAGCCTCTTCATTCGCTGCTTTAAGTAATCCTTTAACTGTTGAAGAACAGCGTATCAACAAAGCCCAATCTGCAATGCCAAATGTTTTAAATGCATTTACCTCACAAGTATCAAGTTTTGAGCAACAATTTAAAGAATTAAACGACTTTAAAAGTGCAAAAATATTAGTACAAAGCTTTAGCTTTGAACTATGGGAAAACGCAAAACAACGCATAATAAAAACCAATAACTACGACGACCGAGAGCTCTACTGGGCACGCCTGCTTTCAAGCAAAGTAATACGCACAACGTCACCTAAATTTTCAATTACGCAGGCTCAACTAAATACTTTACTAACCCTACTTGAAGAAGGCAGCAGAGGACGTACCGATCTTACTTTTTCATCAGGCAGCACTAAAAAAATATTACTTACAGGCTTTGACCCTTTTTTACTCGATAAAAACATAAACCAAAGTAACCCCTCAGGTGTTGCGGCGTTATTACTCGACGGCCAAGTTATTAATTACAACGGCATAAGCGCAGAAATTAACACCGTTATGGTGCCTGTACGCTACGAAGACTTTGATCAAGGTATAATAGAATCACTACTTGCCCCTTACTACGCACTTAATAATGTAGACATGGTAGTAACCGTAAGTATGGGCAGAACAGAATTTGATTTAGAGCGTTTCCCAGGTAAACGCCGCAGTGTAACCGCCCCCGATAATGCCAATATTGTGTATGGTGGAACGCAAACAAGCCCAGTAATACCAAAACTTAATGGCCGACCACTCCCGGGCAACGAGTTTGTAAAATTTAGCTTGCCAGTAAATTACATGCAACAAGCTAAAGGCCCTTATAAAGTTATCGACAATCACGAAGTCACCACGCTTGAAAAAACCTATAAAGCGGGTTCGTACGGCGAGCTTAAAAATAGTATTGCGGTAAATGGCGGCGGCGGTGGTTACCTGTCTAACGAAATATCGTATAGGAGTATTCGCCTACGCGATGCGCTTAATTCAAGTATACCTACAGGGCATATTCATACCCCACGTATACAACAGTTCGAACCTGAAACAGAAGCTAAAATAGTAAAACAAATAAAGGCAATGCTAGAGCAAAGCTTAGTCGCGCTATAGTTTATAACTACCAGTTTAAGCGTATAAAGAAAGGCAATAACATTGCCCTTTATTTTCTCACGCACTCTCACACGGTTAATCACATGGTAAACGCATTCTTAAACTCTACTCGTCGTGGTCTCGACAGAGAAATTAACTCGATGAGCAATAAACTAAAAACCTAGGTACTTGATGTGTAATAAAAGTTTGGCGCCTTAAGTTTCAAATGGGTCATCTTTTGGATTTGTAGCAATTAACTTTATATGCAGTAAACTATAAATCTAGACCTTTGATAAATAAAATTAAGATTTGCCCCATTAGTTTTTTAAAACTTATATAACACTGGTTGATAACTGAGACAATAATAAAAATAGATAGGATTAAAATGATAAATATTTATCAACAACAACTAGCTCATGCTGAAAATTTAAAAAACCCAAGCGAGAAGTTGTCGTTTCTAACCGCAATATTGAGATCTCTTTTGCAATTATGTGGAACGACTTCATTAGAAGTGGTAAAAGAATTAACACCTACTGATGATCCCGCTCTTGATGAATTAATTGAAAGGTTTCGCACTCCATCTGATGGAATGCCAATACAGATTCTTGATAAAACCATTACTATTATCCGTAGCTTTGTTGATCCTCGGTTTTTAACTGGGTGGTTTGAAGCGACAGCTAGACACAATCCCTGTATTAGTAAGCAATTACAAGAGTGGGTTGAGTTCAGAAATACTTTCAGTGCACATGGAGTTTTAGATCAGCAAAAAACTAAAAAATGGTCTGAGAAAACTCAATCGTTAATAATCTCTTGTCTTGATATATTCAAACAAGCTATTCCCGAAGTTCAGCCTAAAGATAAACTAAAAATCTCTTTTAATAAAAGCGACCTAAACATTAAAACTCCACTTTTAGTCAACAACCACGCAGTTGTAATTTCAAAAGTAGTCCAGAAACCTTCAGGATGGAAAATGAAGGTTCAGCTCTTATCTAATACAAATTCAGAAGTAAGAACAATAGATCTAATAGAGTCAAATGTATTTGCTAATTTAGAAAGTGTTGCCGATATATATAAAATTGTAGAAGTTCTAAATAATGAAGTTGAACAAATATTAGAACACAATATTCCAGTTAGACTAACAGACAACTTTGAAGGGAGGCAAAACGAAATAGGCCTTCTTAAAGACTGGTTGGAGGATGAGGACTCTAGGAGGTGCTTAATATATGGGGATGGGGGGTATGGTAAAACAACCTTAGTGCTTGAAGCTCTAAACCTATTGTTGGAAGGGGATCTAAATATAAACAGGGAACTACCTAGCGTAATTTGCTATTACACTGCAAAAAAAACTAGATGGACCTCTGAAGGGTTAACTTATTATACTAGTGTTGAACCTGTAATTGATGAAAGTATAAGAGAGCTACTTAAGTGCCTATTCACTGTTTTACCTTCCGAATGGTATAAGACTAGTGGAAGAGCTCTCGTTGATAAAGCTGCTAATGAGCTTAAGAGCAATAAGCTTACTAGAGATGATATATTAATTATTTTAGATAATACCGAAACACTAGCTACCACGTCACAACAAACAAAAGAATTAGGCCGGTTAATAGAGCTAATAGGTAAAACTATCGGTAGAGTAATTATCACATCAAGACGACAGGAAAGTATTGAAGCGAAACAAGTTTTAATAGAAGGTTTATCTGAATCAGAATGCGTAAACTTACTAAAAGCTCTCGCTAAAGAACATAATGCAGAGTCAATAACCAAAGCTGGAGAATCAAATTTAAGGAAAGTTTCCAGAAAGCTAATGAAAAAACCAATACTTTTAGAAGCGCTTGCCGTTTATATTGGCAGAGCTAAAGTTGGTATAGAGCAAGCTTTGGAAAATTTATATAGAAAATCAAATGACGAGCTATTAGAGTTTTTGTATGAAGACGCATGGGAACGTATAACTGATTTACAAAAAGAAGCTTTTTATGTCATCGTCTCTCTAACGTGCCCTTTAGATAAATACTCTGTTAGCCGTGCCTGCCAATTTGTTGAAATTCAACATAGCGAGTTTCAAGCAAGCCTTTCTGAAACCCACTTCTCTACAATCACTGATTACGGTTCTTATTACGAATTAGAGTTGGCAGATCTAGCCCATCGTTTTTTTCAAAAGAAACTAAATGAGCAACCTAAAGAGATACAAGAAAAAATGCAGCGCTTGGCCTCTGAAGTAGACCTATATAGCTCTAAAAGACACGATATTGAGCAAGCTTACAGAAGAGACCGAGTTGCTGAAGCATTTAGAAATGAATATGCAAAGGCAGCTAAAGTAGAGTCAGATAAAGGTAATACTCAATTAGCTATAGATATGTTTGAGTTGGCGCTCGAAGAAGATCCTTTAAACTCGGCTTTACACGATCGTTTCGCCTTGCTTTTACTAAATAAAACCGATTTTTTTAATCGAGCAAAGAATATAGCTGAAAAAGCTATACAACTTAATCCGAAAAATTGTGATGCTGTCGTAACCTTAGCGTTAATATATTACCGCTTAGATGAATTACAAATTGCAGACTCTTACATTGATAACTCAGTTACATTAGGTAGAACTTTATCATTTGCTTTACTTAGGAAAGCAATGGCGAGATACCACAAAGCCAGAAAATTAACCGATGTAGACATAAAACAAGCAGTTCAACTTAATCAAGTAGCACGAAATATGCTTACAAAAGCAGAAAAACAGAATCAAATAAAAGATGGCTACGATGCAAAAAACCTAGTTAACATCCAAAAATATCAGCAATTTTTGTTAAGGCAAGCTTCAGAACTGGAGAAAATTATAAAAAACAACTAATAGACAGCTAACTGTACTTCATTTTTTCTTAGAAAGGCGAACCATCTATGGTTCGCTTTTTAATTTATGAGCTCAGCAAGCCAGAGGGGGAAATTTTGACTTCATACATCAAGATATTTGTTGATAAATATTGCATTTTGCTATGACCAAACACCAACCTCACGTTTAACCCCCTTCCCCGTCATCACGCCCTGAAAATAAACAATTGATGAGTGATGTCGCGCATGGATGCGCGATAAGGCGAAATTAGGCCATGGATGGCCTATCTTCGCCGTTTACGTTCACATCAATTGTGCATTGAAGGATTAAGCGTGATGCTCGGGTGCGCTGAGAGCGTCCAGAGAGGGACCAGCGGCAGCCCCTCTTTGGCTGCCGTCGCCAGCGCGACAAAACCTTGAATAAGGTTTCTAATCTTTAAAAAGTGCCAAACGTATTCGCGTTATCTGTAATAGTAACCTCAAGCACCTATTTAAATACTTATTCGGGCTATCGCCCGCGCGTCAGCAAGCTAAACGCCTACAACTAATAACACATACTCTTGGCTTTTAAGCGAGTAAGTATATTTGTGAATTGTTGGGCTTCGTTTCACTCTACCTAGCCTATGCAACTTGTGTTGTAAGGCGAAAGTTAAGTGCTTTCATCACTTTAAAAATAGTTTCCCAACGTGGTTTAGTTTTACCGTTAACTGCTTTATATAAGCTTTCACGGTTTAGCCCCGTTGCTTTAGCAATATCACTCACGCCATGCTTTTTAACTAATAAGCCAAGTGCTTCAATAAAGGTATTTGGATCATCATCAGCTAAACACTCTTCTAAAAATGTATTAATTTCTTGCTGTGTTTCCATATAGTCAAACGGGTTAAAATCTGATGTTTGTAGCGCCATAGTAATTACTCCAATTCACTTAAAAGGGCTTTTGCTTTGGTAATGTCTTTACCTTGTGTGCCTTTGTGTCCACCATTGAGTAGTAAAATAACTTCACCGCCTCTAATTATGTAATAAACACGATAGCCTTTCCCTACGAAAATTCGCATTTCAGATATGCCACCACCAACAGATTCACTATCGCCAAAGTTTCCATTTATGGCACGTGTAATACGTTTAGCTATCGCCATAAAAGCTTGACGATCTTTGAGCTTTTTAAGCCATTTATCGAACTCGTCGGTTTTCTTAATACGATATTTCATAAAACAATTGTAGCCCAAGGGCTACACACGTGCAATTTTATTTAAGGGTTACCGAATTTTGATTTAACAATCAACGCGTCAGCAAGCTAAACGCCTATAACAAATAACACATACTCTTGGCTTTTGAGCGAGTAAGTATAGTTGTGATTTGTTAGGAATCACCACACACAAAAAAACCGCTGCATCGCTGCAACGGCTTTTATAATTTTGATAAATTCCCAATCTTTAATTGGAAATTTTAAAAATTATCAATCTCTATATGTCTCAACCGCAGGGCATGAACATACTAAGTTACGGTCGCCGTATACGTCATCAATACGTGTAACGGTTGGCCAAAACTTGTTTTTAGCCACTGCAGGCACTGGAAATGCAGCGTAAAAACGGTCGTACGCGCGGTCCCATTCGTTACCTAACACGTCGCCTTGTGTATGTGGTGCAAACACTAGCGGGTTGTTTTCGATTGACCATTCGCCAGAAATTACTTTTTCAATTTCGCCTTTAATTGACACCATTGCTTCGATAAAGCGGTCAATCTCACCTTTTGATTCTGACTCAGTTGGCTCAATCATTAATGTGCCAGCTACTGGGAACGACATAGTTGGTGAATGGAAGCCGTAATCTTGCAAGCGCTTAGCTACGTCCATTTCAGTAATGCCTGATTGCTCTTTAAGCGGGCGTAAGTCAACAATACATTCGTGAGCAACACGGTTGTTACGACCACGGTACAAAATTGGGAAGTACTTGCTTAGCTCGTGTGTTAAGTAGTTAGCATTAACAATGGCCATTTCAGTAGCTTGCTTTAAGCCCTCTGAACCCATCATGGTGATGTAAGCCCATGAAATAGGTAAAATAGCGGCTGAGCCGTAAGGCGCTGCCGATACCGCACCGTTACCGATGTTAGTACCTGGTACGTTAATTACGCTATGGTTTGGCATAAACGGCGCAAGGTGCGATTTAACACCAATTGGGCCAACACCTGGACCACCGCCACCGTGTGGAATACAAAACGTTTTATGCAAGTTTAAGTGCGATACGTCTGAGCCAATAAAGCCTGGGCTTGTTACGCCAACTTGCGCGTTCATGTTTGCGCCGTCCATGTAAACTTGGCCGCCGTGCTCATGAATAATGTCACAAATTTCGCGAATTGTTTCCTCGTATACACCGTGCGTAGACGGGTATGTGATCATGATGCACGATAAGTTTTCAGACACTTCCTCAGCTTTCGCTTTAAGGTCGCTCATGTCTACGTTACCGTTTTTGTCGCAGTTAACTACCACAATTTTCATGCTCGCCATTTGCGCTGATGCAGGGTTAGTACCGTGCGCAGAGCTTGGGATCAAACATACATTACGGTGTGCATCGCCGCGTGACTCGTGGTATTTACGAATCGCGATTAAGCCTGCGTATTCACCTTGTGCACCAGAGTTTGGCTGAAGTGATACTGCATCGTAACCGGTAATGTTTACTAGCCAGTCGTGTAACTCGCCAATCATTATTTGGTAACCCTCTGCTTGATCAAGCGGGCAGAATGGGTGAAGGTTTGCAAACTCAGGCCACGTAATTGGGATCATCTCAGCAGTCGCGTTTAGTTTCATGGTACATGAGCCTAACGAGATCATTGAGTGATTAAGCGATAAATCTTTGCTTTCTAGTCGCTTAATGTAGCGAAGCATGTCTGTTTCGCTGTGGTAGCTGTTAAAGTTTGGATGCGTTAGTACTTCATCGTCACGTACTAAACTTGCAGGGATTGACTCGCTGCCATTTGCTTCAACGTCGGCTGCAATAGCGTCAACACTTAGGCCATGGCCTTCGCCTAAAATAATATCGAATAACTCAGTAATATCGGCGCGTGTTGTTGTCTCTGATACCGAAATTGAATACTCGCCTTCGTGATTTGTTGCAAAGTTTACGCCTTTTGCAATTGCACGCGCTATTACGTCGTCTTTGCTGTCGCTTACTACTGTTAGTGTATCAAACCAAGTGCTGTGCTTAAGTGCGATGCCTTTAGCTTTAAGACCACTTGCTAAAATATCAGCAAAGCGATGTATACGCTGCGCGATAGTTTTTAAGCCTTGTGGGCCGTGGTACACCGCGTAAAACGCTGCCATGTTGGCAAGTAATACTTGTGCTGTACAAATGTTTGAGTTGGCTTTGTCGCGGCGAATGTGCTGTTCGCGCGTTTGCATTGCCATACGTAGTGCGTCGTTACCTAAACGGTCTTTAGATACACCAATAATACGACCTGGTAATGAACGTTTGTATGCGTCACGTGTTGCAAAAAATGCAGCGTGTGGACCGCCGTAACCCATAGGTACGCCAAAACGTTGAGCCGAACCAAGTACTACGTCTGCGCCTAGTTTACCCGGTGCTTTTAATAGTAATAAACTCATTATGTCGGCAGCAACACAGGCAATGGCCTTTTTGCTTTGTACGCCAGCAATTAGGTCAGTTATATCTACCACTTCGCCTGATGTAGTTGGGTATTGGAACAATGCACCAAAAATGTCGTGGTTTACGGCATCTTCTGCTTTACCTACAATTATTTCAAAACCAAACTGCTCGGCACGCGTTGTTACTACGTCGATTGTTTGTGTGTGTACGTCGTCGGCAATAAAAAAGGCATTGGCTTTTTTAGCTTTTGATACGCGTTTTGCAAGGCCCATAGCCTCTGCAGCGGCTGTTGATTCGTCAAGTAGTGACGCACTTGCTAAATCAAGACCAGTTAAATCTAGGGTCATAGTTTGGAAGTTTAATAATGATTCTAAACGCCCTTGAGCAATCTCTGGCTGATACGGTGTGTACGCTGTATACCAACCTGGGTTTTCTAGTACGTTACGTAAAATTACGTGCGGTACGTTAGTTGGGTGGTAGCCTTGGCCAATGTACGATTTGAAAACTTTATTTTTGCTGGCTACTGATTTTAAGTAGCTTAGTGTTTCAACTTCAGTACGGCTTTGTCCAACTGTTAGCGGCTGCTCTAGACGAATGCTAGCCGGTACAGTTTGGTCAATGAGCTCTTGCACACTCGATACTTCTAAAGCACTTAGCATATCGCTTACTTGTGCTGGGCTTGGCCCAATATGGCGGCGAATAAAATCTTGCTTTTGCTCTAGTTCTTCAAGAGATTTGGCGTTTGACATGTGTCCAGATTCCTATGATCCAAAAAATGTGGCTACTGCTGATGGGTAAATAGCAATAACTTAAAATTCTTATGATTTAACAGCTTACTTTGTATGGAAAAGTTAACTGTAAAATCATAAAAGCCCCGATATCTAAATAAAACACGCGGGGCTTTTAGTTATCTACAAAGAATAATTATTCTTCGTCGATAGTGTGCGAGTAACCTTCAGCGTCTAATAAGTTGTCTAGCTCAGACTCGTCAGATGCTTTAATACGGAATAACCAACCGTCGCCGTAAGCGTCGTTGTTTACCGTTTCAGGAGAGTCTTCAAGTTCTTCGTTAATAGCAACAATTTCGCCACTGATAGGTGCGTAAATGTCTGATGCTGCTTTAACTGACTCTGCTACTGCACAGTCTTCGCCAGCGTCTACTTCGTCGCCAACTTCTGGTAATTCAACAAATACCATGTCGCCAAGAAGTTCTTGTGCATGCTCAGAAATACCAACAGTAAATGTACCGTCGCCTTCGTTACGAACCCACTCGTGTGAAGGTGCGTATTTTAACTCGCTAGGAATGTTGCTCATTTTATTTGTCCTTTGGTTTATATTGGGAGGATATCAATCACTGTAATTACACTGATTGATATAACCAAATTATTTAAATTATTGATTTACCGTTACGTACAAAGCTAGGCTTTACTACTTTAACGTTTACTAATTTTTTACGCATTTCTACTTGAGCTGTATCGCCTGTTGAACGTGGTACACGTGCAAGGGCTACACTAAAACCAAGTGTTGGTGAGAAAGTACCTGAGGTAATAACCCCTTCACCACCATCAACAATTACTTTAGAACCGCTACGCAAAACGCCTTTTTCTTCAAACACTAAGCCAACTAGTTTGTCAGTGCTTTTTTCTGCGCGTTGCTTAACAAGTACGTCACGACCAATAAAGTCACGATCTTCTGGTTCCCATGCAATGGTCCATGCCATGTTAGCTGCAAGTGGTGATACGCTTTCGTCCATATCTAGGCCGTAAAGGTTCATACCTGCTTCTAAACGTAGCGTGTCGCGTGCGCCTAAACCAGCAGGCTTAACACCTGCGTCTAGCAGTTGTTGCCATAAATCGGCTGCTTGGTCGTTCGGTACTACTATTTCGTAACCGTCTTCGCCAGTATAACCCGTTGTGGCAATAAATAAATCACCTACTTGAACACCAAAAAACGGCTTCATACCTTCAACAGCGGCTTGTTGCTCAGCATTTAAAAGAGTAGCTGTTTTTGCTTTAGCGTTAGGCCCTTGCACTGCAATCATTGCAAACTCTGGGCGCTCTGTAACAGTGACGTCAAAGTCGCTCGATACGTTAGCTAAATGCGCTAGGTCTTTTTCGCGCGTTGCTGAGTTAACAACTAGGCGGTAAAAGGTTTCGCTAAAGAAATAAATAATTAAGTCGTCTATTACACCGCCTTGCTCGTTAAGCATGCCTGTGTAAAGCGCTTTACCTGGTACGGTTAATTTTGCAACGTCGTTAGCTACTAGCTTACGTAAAAATGCTTGTGCTTGAGGCCCTTTAATATCAACAATTGTCATGTGTGATACATCAAACATACCAGCGTCGGTACGCACGCTATTGTGTTCTTCTATTTGTGAGCCGTAGTTGATTGGCATTTCCCAGCCATGAAAATCAACCATTTTTGCGCCCGCTTCTAGGTGCTTAGCATGTAGTACAGTTTTAGAAGTCATAACATTCCTTCACGTTTAAATTAACCCTGTTTAGGGCGTGGCTTAAATAGATATAAAAACAGGTAAACATTGTTATGCTCGCCTGTTGTTTGTATTCGTTATGCGGCTTCACTATGCATAAGTGCAAAACCTTGCGCTTGCATGTAGCTTTGCCATTTTTGTAATTCTTGTTGTTTAGCGACTAATACAAAGTGTTGTTCGTCGTTTTTATCAATGGCGGTAATAAATACATCACCGCTTTGTGCACCGTAGCAAAGTTGCGCGTCAGAAAGGCGCAAACCGGGTGTTAATTTAAAAGCATTTACTAGAGTATCAAACGCGTTGTCGCCACTTAAAATAAAGCTTGCTAGGTCGGTGCGTACTACATAATCAATATCAAAACGTAGTTGTTGCTCGTTTATAAGTGCTTGTAGTTGAAGGCTTGCGTTGTGTGGCAGTACGAATCTAAAGGCGGTTTCGCTAAAGTAATAAACAGCAAAACTGTAGTCAGAATTATAGTCGCCATCAAGCGTGCCTTTTAAGCCTAAACCACTGGCGGTAAGCTTAGTTAAATCAAGGCCTAAAATAGTGCTTAAAAATACACTGGTTTCGGTGCCGCTAAAATCCATTACAACGTGATTGTTGTTAGTTTGCAAAGCGTTAGTAACCGCACTACTTGCGTTGCTGTGGCGGGCAAACATTATTGGGTTAAAAGTCATAACAAACACCTGTGTATTTTTGATTACAAAAGTATATTGCCCACGCCTATCAACAACAAATTGTAATTATTTATCAATTGATAAATAATACTTATATATATAGCCATATAAATTGTAATTTTAAATATGAAAAACATATCAACAGACGGTTTACGTACTTTTGTAATGGTAGTTGAAATAGGTGGTTTTGCTAAAGCAGGCGATTTACTTGGCCTGTCGCAACCTGCTGTAAGTTTGCAAATAAAGCGCTTAGAAGACGTGCTTGGCTATAAACTATTTAAAAAACAAGGGCAGCGCCAAGTATTAAACCAGTACGGCGAGTTATTATTGCCTTTGGCAAAACAAATGATGCAACACAACGATGCTATTTTGCAGCAGTTCACCTCAGAAAACATTGCAGGTAAAGTGCGCTTGGGTATTCCGAGCGAATTTGCAGCGCGTATTTTACCCTCAATTATTGGCGACTTTGTGGCGCTCTACCCTGAGGTGTCGTTAGAGGTTAAGTCGCGTTTAAGTAAGCATTTGCTTTCGGCTTCTCGCCAAGATCAGTTTGATTTAGTACTTGCGCTAAATGAGCGACTCAACTCTGATAAGTTTCCTATTTTTATGCAAGACGAACTAGTGTGGGTGGGCGACCTTTCACTTGCGCATAACGAGGTGGTTACCCTAGTTACCGCACCAGAGGGGTGTATTTATCGTCGCCGTGCTACTGATGCATTAAAAAGTGCAGGCATTAAATACCGAATAGTTTATAGCAACGCCGATTTAACCGGCCTTATTGCTGCATTAAAAGAAGGCTTAGGTATTACGGTACTTGCCAAAAGTACAGTACCGAGTGAGCTTAACTATCAGGTTCAAACCAAACATTTACCCACTCTTGGTAATATTGGTATTAGTTTAATTAAAAGTTCGGGTGAATCGGATCATGCAGTAGATAAGCTCGCGGAGTTTATAGCGCTACGTTTAGGTTATAGCTAATCAAAACTTTATAACGAGTAAAGCAATTACAAACTAATACAAAAGAAACAATTTAGTTAACAAAGTTGCATAAGTAGGTGCTTTTAGTTCTATTAAACTGAATAATTAAGTACTTAATAACATTAATTCGTATTCGTTAACGTGTTTAAATTACGCCAATTAAGATAATTGACATGATTAGGAACACAATGAACCCTAAGTTTTTAGTATCTACTTTGGCAACTGCGATTGCTTTGTCTTTTAGTGCTACTGCAATAGCAAAAGACACCAGCAATAAAGAAAAACGCTTTGAACAAATCACTGTTATTGGCTCTCAGCAAGCAATTAACGATATTCCTGGTTCAGCTACGTTTATTTCTGAAGAAGACGGTTATGGCCTTCGTCCTAATATTGGTATGCGCGGTACAGGTACTGGCCGTAACGATAAAATATCAGTAATGGAAGACGGTGTATTAGTTGCACCAGCACCATATTCAGCACCTTCTGCATACTACTTCCCTACTATGGGTCGTATGGAATCTATTGAAGTATTAAAAGGCGCAGCCTCAGTTAAGTACGGCCCGCGTACTACGGGTGGTGTTTTAAACTTACTTTCGCGCAGCTTACCAACTGAGCCAAATAGCTCAAAAGGTATGGTAGATGCAGCCCTTGGTAGCGACGGTTACTACAAAGGCCACGCTTACTTTGGTAAAGAAAAAAATAACACAGCAGGTTTAATTGAAGTATTTACTTACGGCGCAGACGGCTTTAAAGAGCTGCCAGTAGGCAATGACAACACCGGCTTTGAAAAAACAGATTTACTATTAAAGTTTGGCCATACGTTTGGTCAAAACGATGCGCATAATCTTGAGCTAAAAATTAAGTACTCTGACGAAACATCAGACGAAACATACATGGGCTTAACTGACGAAGACTATCAAGAAAGTCCTTACCGTCGTTATGCTGCATCGCAAAACGATGAAATGAATACGCGCCACAACGCATACCAACTTAACTACGCGTACCGTTTTGGTGATGGCTATGAGTTTTTAGCTACGGCTTACTTAAACGATTTTCACCGTAACTGGTATAAAGCCAGCAGCGTAGGTTTAAGTACTCTTGAGCAGTACAGCGATTTTGAAGCAAACCCAACAAGCGAAGGCATTGAAGGTATTGGCGTTAAAGCTAATAACCGCGATTACCAAGCTAAAGGTATTCAGTCTGAATTACATATTCCGGCAGGCGATCACTATGTGACTGTTGGCGTACGTTACCACGAAGACGAAATGGATCGTTTTCAATGGGAAGACAAATACACACTTAATCAAGACCTAAGCTTAACGCTTACAGAGCAAGGCGTTCCGGGCTCTGATAGCAACCGCGTAGATAGCGCAGAAGCAAGCACCTTGTTTATTCAAGACGAGTGGACAATTGACGCATTAGTAGTAAGTGCTGGTCTTCGTTATGAAGACATTACTATTACGCGTGAAGAGTGGTCTAAATCAGATCCAACACGCAGCAACGGTTTAACTAAAGATGTGTCGAACGACACTGAAATTTTAGTGCCGTCGTTAGGTGCTACTTACACGCTTAACGAAAACGTAACGCTACTTGCGGGCATTCAAAAAGGGTATGCACCAGCAGCACCTGGTAATGCTGACCAAGAAGAAGAAAGTGTAAACATTGAGTTTGGCTCTCGCTTTAATATGGATGGCTTTAGCGGTGAAGTAATTGCCTTTTACTCAGACTACGACAACATGCACGGTAACTGTACTGCAGCGGTTGGTTGTAGCGACGACAACATTGGCGACCAATACAACTACGGTGAAGTAGAAGTAGCAGGCTTTGAATTTAGTGCAGCACGTACTTTTGCAACTGATACAGCGATGTTCCCAGTTAAATTAACGTACACCTACACAGACTCTGAGTTTAAAAACGATTTTGATTCAGAAATTTGGGGCGCGGTAGAAAAAGGCGATGCAATGCCTTACGTACCAGAAAACCAAGTAGCGTTATCGTTAGGTGCTGAGTTTTCTGCGTTTGTAGTTAACAGCCAAATACGTTACGTATCTGATGCGCATGCTAACTTAACTGAGGCGGGCTTAAACGCAATTGATAGCCGCGTAGTATGGGATTTAGCTGCTAAATACTTAATCGATGAAAATCAAAAAGTATACCTAAGCGTTGATAACTTGTTTGATAAAACATACGTTGCTAACCGTTCAAACGGTGGCATTCAACCAGGTAAGCCACGTACTGTACAGATGGGCTACACTTACTCATTCTAACGAGTTAAATAGCTCTCTAGCTGCGTTAAAAATAACTCATATAAGAACAACTATATTTCGTTATTTTTGTCTTGCTATAGAGTTATTTTCCTATCGCTATAATAGAGCATCAATTGATATAAAATTAAAAGCGTAAATTACAGACACAAAAAAGCCGAGATTGAATTTCAATCTCGGCTTTTTAATACATAAAACTTATCGTTTTATATATTAGTTATTTGCGTTACGTTGGCGTAATACTTCAAACAAACAAATACCCGTGGCTACCGATACGTTTAAGCTTGAAACAGTACCCGCCATTGGGATTTTAACAAGCATATCGCAATGCTCACGCGTTAAGCGTCGCATGCCCTCGCCCTCTGCGCCCATAACAATAGCCATTGGCCCCGTTAAGCTTGCATCAAATACGTGGTTATCAGTTTCGCCAGCGGTACCTACAACCCATACGCCTGCATCTTTAATTTCGCGAAGCGTACGTGCAAGGTTAGTCACTTGAATAAGCGGTACTGTTTCGGCTGCGCCACAGGCCACTTTACGTGTAGTACCGTTAAGCTTAGCCGATTTATCTTTAGGTACAATCACAGCGTGAACACCTGCCGCGTCTGCACTACGTAAGCATGCACCTAAATTATGCGGATCGGTAATACCATCAAGCACAAGTAAAAACGGTGTGTCTTCACGAGCGATTATCGCATCAAGATCTTTTTCATTAAATGTTGGCGCTGCTTTTACGTTAGCAATAATACCTTGATGCTGCTCACCCTTTGATTTGCTATCAAGGGCTTTACGCTGCATAAACTGTACTGAAATACCAAATTTACGTGCTTCATCAATAATCGGAGTTGAGCGTTTGTCGTCACGGCCTTTAAGGGCGTAAATTTCTACAAAGCGCTCTGGTTCGCTTTCTAAAATTGCTTCAACAGAATGAAAGCCAAAAATTAATTCATTACTCACGTATTGTCTGCTCCTGGGCTAGTACGTTTGCGGGCATTTTTGCCTGCTCTTTTAGGCTTTTTAACGGCCTTCTTCTTTGGTTTTTTCTTTACGGCAGTGTCTGCTGCTTTTTTATCTGCAGATTTTGTTGCAGACTTATTTGCAGGCTTGCCTTTATCTTTATTTGCTGGCTTTTTTTTACCTTTTGGTTTGTCATCGCTGTGCGACTTTTTACCTGGTACTTTGCCTGCTTTTAATTGCGAACGCACACTTGCTGGCGCATGCTCAGACTTACCTGAACCTTTTTTTGGTGCACGACGACGTGAGTATCTGTCTTGTGCAACATCGCCTTTAAGCGTTAAGTTTATACGGCGATCGTCTAAACTAACCGACGCAACTTTAACTGTTACTTTATCGCCAAGGCGATAAACTTTGTGAGAGTGCTCACCTATTAGGGTGTGTTTTGCAGCATCATGCGCAAAAAACTCGTCGCCTAAATTAGTAACGTGTATAAGCCCATCAATTTGTAAATCGTCTAAACGAATAAACAAACCAAAATTAGTAACCGATGAAATAACACCATCAAACTCTTCACCTACATGGTCTTGCATAAACTCACATTTAAGCCAATCAGCTACTTCGCGAGTTGCATCGTCAGCACGACGCTCTGTTGTAGAACACTGCTCACCTAGTTGATCAACTTCATCGTCGGTGTAAGCGTATTCGCCAGACGTTTGCTGACCTTGTGCTTTTATTACTGCTTTAATAGCACGATGCACTACTAAATCTGGGTAACGACGTATTGGCGATGTAAAATGCGCGTAAGCCGATAACGCTAAACCAAAGTGACCAATGTTATCTGGCTGATATACAGCTTGTTTCATTGAACGCAGTAACATAGTTTGAATAAGTTCAGCTTCTGGGCGGTCACCTAGTCGCGCTAATACTTGCGTTATTTCTTTTGGTGTTGGCTCGTCGCTTAATGTACTTTCAATACCTAACTCGCCTAAAAACTTAGTAAAGTTACCTAGTTTTTCTTGATCTGGTTCGTCATGCACACGATAAAGCGCACTCGCTTCATGCTTTTCAAGAATTTTAGCCGCTGATACGTTGGCTAAAATCATACATTCTTCAATGAGTTTGTGCGCGTCGTTACGAATAACAGGCACTATTGATTCTATTTTACGCTGAGCGTTAAATACAAAACGTGTTTCTAGGGTTTCAAACTCTATGGCACCACGGTCTTGGCGTGCTGCTTTAAGTGCCATGTACATTTGCTGTAAATCAGTTAAATGTGGCACAACGGCTGAGTATTCTTCGCGTAGTTTTTCGTCGTTTCGTAAAATGGCATTTACTTTGGTGTAAGTTAAACGTGCATGCGAGTTCATTATCGCTTCGTAAAACTTATAACCCGAAAGTTTACCCGCGCTCGACACGGTCATTTCGGCAACCATACATAAGCGATCTACTTTTGGATTAAGTGAACATAATCCGTTAGAAAGCACTTTTGGTAGCATCGGAATTACTTGCTCAGGAAAATACACTGAGTTACCACGCAAAATTGCTTCTTTGTTAAGCGGCGTGTTCATTCCTACGTAATGCGATACATCAGCAATAGCAACCCATAAGCGCCAGCCACCTGATTTTTTAGGTTCACAATATACGGCGTCATCAAAGTCGCGTGCATCTTCGCCATCAATAGTTACAAGTGGTAAATCACGTAAATCTACGCGACCTTGTTTGTCAGCTTCTTCAACAAATTCACCTAGATGAGCAACTTGTGCTTCAACTTCTTCTGGCCATACATGTGGAATATCGTGATTGCGCAGTGCAACTTCAATTTCCATACCTGGGGCTAAATGCTCACCAAGTACATCTATAACTTTACCTACCGCGTTCATGTTACGGCTTGGATTTTGCGTAATTTTAACCTGCACCATTTGGTTATGGCGGGCACCGTTTTCGTTGCCTGGTAAAATCATTATATCTTGCGTTATGCGCGGGTCTTCAGCGACTACAACAGCAACACCGTGCTCAACAAAGTAACGGCCAACAATTGGCGCGCGCTCGTTAGTAAGCACTTTTATAATACGTGCATCGCATTTTGAGCCAGAACCACGTTTAGTGCCTTTAGCTAGTACAATGTCGCCATGTAACACCATATTCATTTGGTGCTTAGCAATAAACCAATCTTTACTCTCGCCTTCAACTTCTAAAAAGCCGAAACCGTCTCTGTGGCCTATTACTTTGCCTTTGGTTAAACCGGCTTCGTCAATTAGGGCGTAGCATTTAAATTTATTGAAATACAGCTGTCCGTCACGCTCCATAGCGCGAAGGCGGCGTTTAAATGCTATTTGGCGTTCGTCATCGTTTACTGCTAGTTCTTCACATAATTGCGCGTAGTTAGCAGGCTTTGAACGCTCTTGAAGGTGAGTAAGTATAAACTCACGACTAGGGACTGGGTTTTCGTACTTTTCTTGTTCTCGACTGAGATTTGGATCTTGGTTTGACATTCACTATCTTGTTAGTTGGTTATGTAGGTATTTTAACCCATATAGTTATAATGAGACAGGTAAAAGCTATTAAACTTTTAAGAAAGCACTTTTACCTTGCTGTTTACCTTGCTGTATAGTTTAAAAATCTAGCGCAATGGGGCTTAACGACCCCTTAACTGCAAAGTGTTTAGTCATCTCGTAGCAATGCTAAAATCTATACTATTTTTTTTGTAGGTTTTTCCACAGCAGTTTACTTATATTATCAATAAAGCTTGGGTCTTCTTCTTTCATTGTAAGTAAAATCTGCTTATTCATTTGTATTTTATTTTGAGCGTAAATCCAACGATTTTTATTAAATTGCTGGGCAAACTCAAGTACACCCGCTTGTAGTTCGTCGTTATTTGCAAACACAGCTTCAACTACTTTGTTCTCTAGCAACTGCTCTGCACCAACCCGCTCTCCTGACATAGCTAGACGATTAAAGAAAGTTTGCGAAATTGCCTTATTAATTATAGGAAACATCGACGGAACAAATGGCACCATTACATCCACTTCAGGAAAACAAAAAAAGCCTTTGTCTGATTTCATAAATCTAAAGTCGCACGCACACGCAAGTACAGAACCATTACCATAGGTATGCCCGTTTAACGCAGCAATAATAGGCATAGGAAAAGTAACTATACGTTTAAATAAGTCACTTATTTGAATCATAAAGTCAGAAATTGCTGCAGGTAAAATACTTGGATTAGACATCCATTGAAGGTCGATACCCAATGACCAGTTTTTATCACTTGAAGACGTTAAAATAACTGACTTAATATTTTGTTCAGCTTCAATGTGGTCTAGGTGTAAATTAAACTCAGCCAAAAACGCTGGGTTGTGGCGGTTTTCAGCAGTATTCATGGTGAGTATAGCGATATTATTTTTAGTTGTTAGTTCTATTAAATTTGCCATTAAAACCTCTTTTAGCGCTTTTTAAGCCAATTTTAAGCGCTGTTCGTTACTTTTACATATCATAGTAATACTTTGCTTATAATTTATAAACCCACTAATTAAAGCCACCCTTTTTGTTTAGCTATACGCGCAGCATCTATGCGGTTAGTGGCGTTTAATTTTGCAATGGCGTCCGATAGGTAGTTACGCGTAGTCCCTTCGCTAATAAATAGCTGCTTGGCTATGTCGCTTGTTTTAAGGCCATCGCTTGCAAGTTTAAGGGCTTTTCGTTCTTTGTCGGTAAGTGGATCTGCGTCGTCTAATGCATTAATAGCAAGCTCTGGGTCAATTACCTTTTGTCCCTGCATTACTTTTTTAAGCGCATTTATCAACTCTTCACTTGGTGCTTCTTTTAAAATAAAACCTTTTACGCCAGTCGTAAGCGCTCGCCTAATATAACCCGCACGAGAAAATGTAGTCATAATAACCATTTTTATAGCAGGAAATTTAGCGGCTATTTTTTCGCTAAGCTCTATACCATTCATGGTTGGCATTTCTATATCGGTTAAAATTATATCGGGATGCAAATCACTATCAAGCGCCTCAATTGCATTAAGTGCATCTTGCCCGTTACTTGCTTGACCAATAATCTCAATATTAAAATCAAGCCCTAACAATACTGCTACTGCGTCGCGTACAAGCGCCTGATCTTCCACTAAATATACTCTGATCATTATAAATTCTTAGCTGTAATTGGCAGCACTACTTTTAAAGTAAAATTATCGCCACAGGCAAATACTGCACTGCCATTTAGTTGCTCTGCTCGCTCTTTAATACCATTTAGGCCATTGCCCGAATTCAATGTACTGCACGGACCATGGTCAATTACGGTTATAAGTAACTGCTGCGCTGTTTGTTCTATATTTATTTCGCAATTTTTTGTATTGCTATGGCGTAATAAGTTAGTAACTGCCTCTTTAATTACAAGGCCTGCTATACCCTCTACTTTAGCGGGCAGAGCATTTAAAACCACATTAAATGAAACGTTAAATCCTTGCTCTATTAACCTTTGCTTTAACTGTGCTACTTGACTGACAAGATTAAGCTGTTTTAAATCACTTACGGCGCTTCTTACATCGCTAAGTAACTGCCTTGCCAAATCGGCCACTTGTGCAATTTCGCTATTTGCTTGAGCGTAGCGCTCTCCTTGGTTTAATTTATTAGCAAGCTCAGCCTTTAGAGCAATAGATGAAAGTGAATGGCCTAAAATATCATGTAAGTCGCGAGCTATTCGTTCTCGCTCTGCAATAGCTGCTAATTGCTCTAGTTGGTTAGCGCTTTCTTGTTCGCGCTTTTTGTATAAGCTTTCTCTTTTTGCTGCAATACCGTAACTAAATAATGTGGCGCATAGAATCAAAGCAACGCCTAAAAAGTATTGAACCTTACCTATATCACCAATATATGTGCTTAATAAAACCGTGAATATAATTGCGATCGCAGCATAAATTCTTTGACGGGAGCTGTAAGAGTAGCCTGCTATATAGGCTACGAAACCAAATAAAGTAGGCGTACCTGTGGTGTAAAAAGTAGCGCAAAAACAAATTAAGAGCATGGCTAAAAATAACTTAGTCACCCCTGCACTTTTACAGTTTATTGCTTTTATATACAAAAGAATAAAAGCAACATAGAAGGCTAAAGACATAACAATTTGGTTAACGGTAAAGCTCGCAAAATTAATTATTAGCGGGAGTAAATAAAAGCCGGTAAAAATTAAATGTCCATATTTCCAAAAACCTTTATCGCTTTGTTGAGAAAAGCTGCTTAACGAGCTCATACTAATACCTCAGGCATATTATTTTTACTTATAGCACTATTTTTATTAATAAATATAAATAACATAAAAATGCATACCAGCATAAAGCAATCTGCGTACGTAATCGTAAAACTTAACGCCTCTAGCACTTCATTAATAGTTAAGCTGATTAAAATTAAAGAATTCATAATTACCTCCTGTTGAGTAAGGTAACTATGCCCGCGTACAAAAATAATAAGAGTGTGAAGTGTCATCAACTTTAATGACTTTTGTCATGTGGAAAAAATTCATCTTAAGAATTTTTAAGCAATGTTAATATATTCAAAAAGTACAACAAGGAAACTAAATGCAGCCTCAGCAACAAAGTTTAATTTATTTACACATAGCGGTATTACTTTTTGGCGGGACCGCTCTATTTGCCAAACTTATTGGGTTAAATGCTTTAGATATTACCGTTTACAGAACTGCAATTGCAGGAATGGCTATTTTAGCCATGCTTTATTTTCAAAAAAAACAAATTAAACTCAACAAACCTAAAGACTATCTTATTTCATTATTTTTAGGTGTTGCGGTGGGTATTCACTGGGTTACCTATTTTGCTGGTATGCAAATGGCCGGTATAACTATTGGAATGCTGGCATTTTTTAGCTATCCCGTAATGACGGTGTTTTTAGAACCCTTATTTAATAAAAGCAGGCCAAAAGCAAAAGATATAATAAGTGCAGCGGTGGTTGTTTTAGGTATTTACTTATTAGTACCAAGTGCAAACTTGGGCGACGATGTAACCCTAGGTGTAATAACAGGTGTGATATCGGCATTGTTTTTTTCAATAAGAAACATTACTCATAAGCGCTACTTTAGCCAATATGGCGGGCCGCAAACGATGTTTTATCAAACCTTAGTGGCAAGCATTATGTTGTGTGCATTTATAGAAGTGCCAGTGTATGAGGTTAGTAATCACGACCTGATTTTAATTGCTGTAGCGGGTGTTATATTTACAGCTACACCGCACTCGTTATTTGCCGCAAGTTTAAAGCATTTATCAGCGGCAACCGCTGGGTTAATTTCTTGCTTGCAGCCACTTTATGGCACCATACTGGCTATAGTAATTATTCATGAACGTCCTACTGTTATGACGTTAGTTGGTGGAGCACTCATAGTTAGTGCCGCTTGTTTTGAAACGTGGTCAATCACTAAAAAGGCTCGACAATGAAAGTATTTGCACACCGTGGTGCCAGTGGGGATTTTCCTGAAAACACCAAAAGCGCTATTTTAGAAGCGTTAAAAGTAGATGTTGATGGTATTGAAGTAGATATTCAAAGTTCATTAGATGATTACATGGTAATACACGACTCATGGCTTGATAGAACCACCAGCGGTAAAGGCAGGGTGAGTAACTTTACCGCTCATGAGCTCTCTAAGCTTGATGCTGGAAATGGTGAAAAAATTCCTACTCTTCAGCAGCTGTTTGATTGGAATAACAATAAATCTTTATTAAATATTGAGCTTAAACATACGTTTTCACTAGAAAGGTTTGTGGCTCAATTAGAACAAAACATTGAAACTAAAAAAATATCGAAAGCCAATATTTTAGTATCATCGTTTGATCATCATCAACTACAGTGGCTTAAAAACAAGCTACCATGGCTTAAAATAGGCGCCCTTACTTCTTCTATTCCAATTAACTATGCAAAGTTTGCTAGTGATTTAAACGCTTATAGCGTACATGCAGATAAAACCTTTATAAATAAGGCTTTTGCCGAGGATGCAAAAAAAAGAGGCCTAAAGATTTATGCTTATACAGTCGATAGGAAAGAAGATATAGCGCTAATGCTTGAGTATGGCATAGACGGAATTTTTACAAATTACCCAGCGCGAACCAAAGCTTACTTGTTGTCGTTACAAAAAGGCTAACTTACATTCCCCTCACTTAAATAACAATCGTAGGGCTTGAGCATAATGAGTGGTTTTATGAAAATTTATAACTATATAGAGCAAACATTCTTTTTTACGTTAACCCGTAAAATAGTCGGTAATTTAAGTTTTGTATTATTGTTTCAAGCAATTACGTTATTTTGGCTGCATCAGAGTTTAAGCGAACAACAGCAAAGTACAGGGCTATTTTGGCTGCTTACGCTTGTGATCATATCTGGTTTTATTTTTACTCTTTTTTATATGCGTTTTTTAATTGTTCGCCCTGTTACTGCTATGCGCGATACTTTGATAGAAATAAACCAACAAGATGCAAATTTAGCAGCAAAACTTCCCCACTTTTCGTATGACGAATTTAAAGATTTAAGTTCACAATACAATATATTTACTGCCCATTTAAGTGAGTTACTCAGCACAACATATAACAGTGCTCAAGCTAGTGCACACAGCAATACACAAGTCACTGAATCAATGAAAAATACTGAGCAATCAAGTGAGCAACAAATACAGTTAAGCCACAGTATTATTAATGCCAGTATGCAAATAACCCAAAGCTTACAAGACATAGTAAATAATACAGATAGCGTACATAACGTTAATAATGAACATCTTAACTTTGTAAAACTATCTGCGTCAGAACTCGCTGCTTTAGTAGAGCAGGTAAAACTTATTACTAATATGCTAGGTAGCTTTTCAAATACAATTGCGGGACTAAAAGAGAACAGTGAAAACATTCGTAGTATTTTAAAAATGGTTGAAGAGTTTTCTGATCAAACTAATTTGTTAGCCCTCAACGCCGCAATAGAAGCAGCTAGAGCGGGTGAAGCTGGCAGAGGATTTGCCGTAGTTGCAGACGAAGTACGCACGCTTTCAATAAAGGTAAGTGGCGCAACTAGGCAGATTAGCGACTTTATAAGTCAGATGAATGATTTGGTAAACGAGACAAATAAAGAGTCAGAGCAATTAATGACTCACTCTAATAACGCACAAAGCTCAATTAGTGCAACCTGTGATGGCTTTACTAAAATGCTTAGTGAGTTTGAGCACAACCAGCAGCAGCTGCAACAAATAGCCAGTGCTGTACATTTGCTTGAGGGCACCCAAAGTACGACTCACCAATCGGTAGAGCAAATCGTAGCTTTAGGTGAGCAAGCTAAACTGCAAATAGATACGGCATTAGCCGATAGCGAGGAATCTCAACAGCTAAGCTTACAAACCCAACAACAGTTAAAGCGCTTTGTGCACTAAGAAGCGTTTTCGGGCTCAGAGAAATATGGTAAATTACGCAGCTATTAATTTAAGTGTGTAAAGCGTGTGAGCAACCCTACCCCAGACTATGAAAAATTAGCCCTGCAAATAAAAACCTGGGGGCAAGAGCTTGGCTTTAGCGAAGTGGGCATTACTGATATTGACTTATCAAAGCACGAAGCCCAATTGCAACGTTGGCTTGATGCAGGCTACCACGGCTCGATGGATTATATGGCTGCCCACGGTATGAAACGCGCCCGCCCTGCTGAATTAGTGCCTGGTACACAACGTGTTATATCCGTAAAAATGAATTATCTCCCTCCCGATGCTGGCTTTGCAAAAACCTTAAAAAATAAAGAAAAAGCATATATAAGCCGCTATGCATTAGGTCGTGATTACCATAAATTAATGCGTAATCGTTTAAAAAAACTCGGCCAAAAAATAGAGCAAGAAATTGGCGAGTATGGCTTTAGACCCTTTGTAGATTCAGCCCCTGTACTTGAGCGTCAACTTGCCGAAAAAGCCGGTTTAGGGTGGCGTGGTAAGCATTCGTTATTAATTAACCAAGAAGCTGGGTCGTGGTTTTTTTTAGGCGAGCTATTTATTGATTTACCTCTACCAATTGATGCAGAAAACACCTTTGAAGGCTGCGGTAAATGCGTTGCTTGTATTACTCTTTGCCCAACAGGTGCAATTGTAGAGCCCTACGTTGTTGATGCACGTAAATGTATATCGTATTTAACCATAGAACACCAAGGGCCAATACCAGAGCAGTACCGAACTTTATTAGGCAATCGTGTTTATGGTTGTGATGATTGCCAGTTGGTATGTCCTTGGAATCGTTATGGACAAATAACTGACGAAAATGACTTTCATCCTCGCACTCAATTAAAAGATAAAGATTTACTTGAGCTGTTTGCTTGGGATGAGCCTACATTTTTAAAAAACACCGAAGGCAGCCCTATTCGTCGCATTGGTCACGAACGTTGGTTACGTAATTTAGCAGTTGGTTTAGGTAATGCAGAATTCAGCCCCGCTATTATTAATGCCCTACAAGATAAAAGCCAAATATGCAGCGAACTTGTTTTAGAGCATATTGAATGGGCACTTGCTCAGCAAAACGATAAACAACGATTACAAATTCGTAAAACAGCTAGGTTAATTAGAATTGTAGAAAAAGGCTTACCAAGGGATGCATAGCACCGCTTAAGTAAACCTTTATATTGCGAAGTAACTAGTTTTTCAAAAGTAACGATAGATCTTGTTCTATCTCTGTAAAGGCTGCTTTGACTTGTTTAACAGACTCTTCTCTTGCTACTGAGTTTTGGATAGTTTCATCTACTTTTTTATAAATAAACACCTCCTGATCTTCATCCAGTCCCATTGATGGGATACGTTCTTCGAGCTCTTCTTGTAACTGTTTAAACACTTTTTCGTTGTTTTGACGGTTTTCATTCAACAAGCTAATTAAGCTATGAAACTTACTATGAACAGTACTTGCTACGGCATTAAGTTTCGCTCGTTGTGATTCAAGCATTTTCTTGGTCATGATGGCGCGTAGCTGCTGCTCGGTAACACTGACAATAAAACATACGTGGTCGCGTATACGACCATGCTTATCAGGGTCATGATCGGGCATATTTAAAATGAGTAAGCTAATCAATTCATAGTTAACTAAAATTCGGTGCGAAAACTCATGTAAGCGCCCTTTGTTTTTCAGCATTTCAAATAGCTCCACCACAATAGGTGAACACACGCCGTTTAGCGCAAAGAGGCTAATTTCATTATTTTCTCTAAATTCTACATTGCTTTGTAAATCAAAAGACTGCAGACAATCTACAAGCGCTTTACCTAGCTCTTGAGGATCGTTAATAAAGCCTATGTTTTCAACGTAGTTAACTATTTGCCCCATTTCACTGCTATTGGCCATTGCATTAAATGCAGTTGATGTTGCATCTTCAACTTGCTTTTCTAGGCTTTGCTTTTCAACGAGTACTTGATTTAAATTTTTAAGCTTAGATTTAAGTTCGTCATGGCCAAAAGGTTTTACAATATAATCTTCTGCGCCAACAGAATAGCCTTCCATGCGTTCTTCAACAGTGCCGCGAGCAGAAACAAACATAACAATAATGTGTGCTGTATTTGGATTTGCTTTAAGTGCTTTACATACTTCATAGCCGTTCATTTGCGGCATGCTTACGTCGAGTAATATAACCTGAGGCATATAACCTTCAACCATGTTTAAACACTCAGGACCACTTGTTGCTACTTGTAATTCAAAATCAAGCTCCTCTAAAATTTCCTCAATAATTTCAAGGTTAAAGGGTTCGTCATCAACGGCAAGTATTTTAGTTAAGGCCATAATTTATCATCCATTCAAACTCTTTAAAAAGTTACTTGGTATGCCAAAAAACAATTAATTAGTGTGTTGTATTAACTGTTCTTCAGCTAAATGCTCGTCTAAGTTTATTTCTAATGGCACTTGTATAGATATAGTTGCACCACCATTTTCGTTGTTACGTGCAGTGATTTCACCTTGGTGTAAAGATACAAACTCTCTACACAATGCAAGGCCTAACCCTGTGCCACCAGCACCACTATTTGTTTTACTGCTTTGCACAAACTTAGTAAAAATATGCTCCAACTCATCTTCTGGTATACCGACCCCATTATCGGTAACTTCTATAGTAGCAAGCTTATTATCTGACTCTAAATTTACCCGTATTTTACTTTTAGGTTCGCTAAATTTAAGTGCGTTACCTAGTACGTTTCGAAGTAACTGGTTTATTTGATCTTCATCACATTGTGCAATTACAGGTAATGGCTGTGCGGTAAATATAATCTCAATTTCTTTTTCCATTGCAGTACCAGACACATCATCAATACTTGTTTTAATAATATTAGCTAAATTATAGGGACGAGGGTTAAATGGAAACTTACTTACATCTAGCTTAGATAGGTCGAGTAAATTATTTAGTAACGACAGTAAACGCTCACCACTACTCTCTATTCGCGATAAATACTTAATGAGTTTTTCTTTTGCAAAATCTCCAGCTTCTAATTTAGTTAAACCAAAACGCGAAAAGCTTAAAATAGAGTGCATAGGTGTTCGAAGTTCATGCGACATGTTTGCTAAAAATTCTGATTTACTTAAGTTTGCAGCCTCAGCCACATTTTTAGCATGCTCGAGTTGTGAAGTACGTGCTCTTACTTGCTCTTCAAGAACATCTTTTGCTTCAAGTAATAAATCCTCTTTTTGCTTAAGATGGGTTACATTTTTAAATATGACCGCAAGTGCTATTTCGCCATGGTGATCTATCTCATTAAAAGAGCCAACTAAGGGTATATAACCTCCTGCTGTTTTAGATAAACGTAAATCGCAGCTAAATTGTCGATTACTATTTAATGTCGAAATCTTATCTTTAATACCTAAAATTGAATCATCATCTAAAAAATCAAATACTGATTTACCTTCGAGTTCATTAAACGGTAAGTTAAATAGTCTCAAGCAAGCATCATTAGCTTCTATCACTCTACCGCACTTTTCAAATAACATAATTGCATCGGGCGTATGTTTATAAATAACCTGAAGTAGGCTGTCTTTTTCAATTAGGGCATCAACCGTATCTTGTAGCCTTTCTACAAGCTCTGCGTTATGACGTTTTAATAACTCTGTTTGCCATAATTTATGTATTGATTGTAATAGTGAGCTATCGTTTAAAGGTTTAATAAGTACATCTTCTACGCCTTGACGAATTGCGTCGATCATTGAAACTTGATCGGGACGTGAGGTAAATAATAAGCAACGGCAATGTGGTTGGGTTACTTTTAAATTTGAAAAAATTCCTAAACCTGTTCCGTCATCTAAAATAAAATCGCTTATCAGTATATCTATTTGCTTTTCTTTACTAATTTCTAAAGCTTCTGCGGAGGTTGTCGCAGTATGAGTCTCGATATGAGCACCGATTAAGCTATTTTTCATTTTTTCGAGACGTTCAGGAACATGATCGACAAGTAAAATAGTAGGTAATTGCAAAATATGGTTAGAGCCTAATTCTAATAGGCTCTCTAAAAGAGAAGTAATTTCTTTATTAGAAAAAAATGGGTAGACCACGGTTGCGTCAGGCGCAATATGATTTAGCTCGCTAAACGCAGTTAGTTGTTCACCGCTTTGTGCTTTTGGCGCAAGCAGCATAAAGCGCTCTTGCGCTACTTCGCTTACAAGCGGTTTTATAGAATCAACAGGCACACCATGGGCAACAACAACTAAGTCGTAATCGCCTATATTGGTATACATGTCTAGCATGCTGAAATGAATTAATTCGACCTCACACCCTATTAATTCTAAAAGCACTTTCACACGCATCGCGATGACACTACTACTATCAATAATTAATATTTTTCGAATCATCAAGCCACACTTTAAATTAATAAACTTAATATCCCAACAGCGTAGTCTATTTTTATTTAATTGGCATAAACCCTTCGTCTTATTTTGTAAAAAAATATTACAACATTATGAAAAATAATTTATTTCAGATGTTTTCCAAAAATAGTAAGGCTATACGCCTTATCATCCATTATGGCAACGCTTGGTAACTCGCCCCATATTTCAAAATCAAAATACTTAAATAATTTAACACTGGGTAAATTATGACTAAAAATAAAACCAAGCAATACTTTAATATTTAATTGCTTAGCTTGTGTTTGAGCAAATATCATTAGCTTTTTACCAAGCCCTTTACCTTGTGCTTTACGGGTAATGTAAATGCTCATCTCTACTGTGCCATCGTAAGCAGGACGCCCATAAAACGATTTATAACTTACCCAAGCAAGTACTTGGTTATTTTCGCAGTAAACATAAATAGGTCTTTTATCGTTATGGCTATTAAACCAGTCACGCTTTTCGTCAACGCTCACTTCTTGCGTATCTGCAGTTACCATTCGCCCTGCAATGGTTTCGTTATAAATGGCTACAATTTCACTAAGATCATCAATAGTTGCTAAACGGGTTGTCATAGGTCATTCAAAGGTTGATCAATTTGTTTCATATTAGCGTATGATTATCCAATCAAACAATTGAAAAGTTTAGGTAATGTAATGCTAAAAAAAATTATAATAGGATTAATGGCTTTATTTATTAATGCCCCACTCCACGCTGAAACATCATCAACTATAAACCAAACCTCTACCCAAGACTGTCAAGATTTTACCAATGTCGATATTCGAAAGCTGCGCTCAAAAGAATCTATTAATTTATGCCAATTTAAAAATAAGCCTTTATTAATAGTAAACACGGCAAGCAACTGTGGTTTTACACCCCAATTTAAAGGCCTTGAAGCGCTATATCAACGATACAAAGAACAAGGCTTAGTCGTATTAGGGTTCCCTTCTGATGATTTTTTTCAAGAAGAGGATAGTGAAAAAGAAACTGCAAAAGTATGCTTTGTAAATTATGGTGTAACCTTCCCTATGTTTGCTACAAGCGAAGTGCGTGGTAGTAAAGCGAACCCAATTTTTAAATATTTGAATGAGCAAACTAGCTCTCCAAATTGGAACTTTTATAAGTATTTAGTGTCTGCTGATCGTGAGACGGTTTTGCGGTTTAACAGCAAAGCAGCACCTGATTCAGAACAAATGATTGCTGCAATTGAAACTGTGCTTTCTGATAAATAAGTTTATACTGGTACAATTAGTTGAAACTAACTAGAATGATATTTTAATTCGGTTAAAAAAACACCACACTATACTCGGGAGATTTTATGACAGTAGCAAGCGCACGACATATACTTGTAGACAGTGAAGCACAATGCTTAGACTTAAAAACAAAAATTGAGCAAGGCGAAGACTTTGCTGAATTAGCCAAAGCGCATTCAAACTGCCCATCAGGTCAAGATGGCGGTGCTCTTGGTGAGTTTGGTCCTGGTATGATGGTTCCAGAGTTTGATAAAGTTGTGTTTTCAGCTCCAATTAACCAAATACAAGGCCCTGTGCAAACTCAATTTGGTTATCATTTACTTGAAGTTACTAGCCGTTCAGAATAAATTTAACTGTATCGTAAGTAACGTTTTATAAAAGCCGCTTATGCGGCTTTTTTATGGAGTAATTATGCAATTAATTGGTTCTGTACCTTCACCTTACGTGCGCCGAATTAGAATTTGGGCACAACAAAACAACTGTAAACTAGAGCTTGTGAGTCTTGATATATTTTCTGAGCAAGATCGCCCTACTATGGCCAGTAAAAATCCAGCTCGAAAGATTCCCATTCTGGTAGATGGCGACTTAACACTTAGTGACTCTAATTCTATATTGCGCTATTTACTTGAAAAAACAGGACAACCAAAACTAACGTGGCCGCAAGAGCACTTACTTACGACTATAAATGCCTGTAACGATTCGCTAATAGAAATGCTGCTATGTGAACGCTCTGGATTTGACACCAAAAGCGATAAACTCTTTTTTAATTTGCAAAACGAACGAATTGAACAAACATTAAGCTTTTTAAATACCCATTTAAGCGATGAAGAATTTAAAAGCTGTGAATACCTCAACATCAGTTTATACTGCCTGCTTGATTGGATTTGCTTTCGTGAATTAACTGACTTTAGTCAGTATTCAGAGCTTGTTGCTTTTCATAAGCAATATGGCAAGCGTCAAGCAGCAATAGATACTAATCCTCGTCACTAATTTAAAAAGGTAAACACATGAGCGATATCGAAATTGAATCACAACTAGTTAACTTTGTAGAAAAAGTACGTGTTAGCGAAGTAATTTGGGCACTTGGTGCAGAAGATAATGGCTTTGTAGTGTGCGATTCTAACCAATTTGACGAAACTGACGTACTACTGCTTTGGGAAAGTGAAGAAGCAGCTAAAGCGCAATGTAAAGAAGAGTGGAAAGACTACAGCCCTGTAGAAATAAATCTTGATGAATTTTTAGATGCATGGGTTGAAGATTTAAATGAAGATAACGCACTTGTTGGCATTAACTGGAATGATGACCAAGTATGTACAGAGATTGAACCTACTGGTTTAGCTCGCGCATTAAGTGAGTAATACTTTATACGCTTTATATTAAGAGCGGATAAAACCCGACTAGCATCTACTGCTAGTTGGGTATAAAATAAAACACATCATTATTTTCAAGGTATTACGTTGAAAACCCATCTTGGTCGCCGGCCCTTTTCAGCCATGGAACTGCACACTCTTTATAATGGATATATATACGGTGATTTTAAAGTTGCACGTGAGCAACCAAAACACTGGCATTTTTGGCTTCCTCTAATTGCATATTACAGTGGTGCATATAGCGATGAAATTGGCTATCTAACGCTTGATGATCTGTCTCTTGAAAAAGATGTCTTATGTTTTAATTTTCATACTCACGGTAAGATAAAACCTCGCTTAGTTCCAGTGCATCAGGCACTTATAGATGCCGGGTTTAATGAATACTTAGCATTCATGAAATCACAAAATCAACAACGATTAATGTTCGACTTACCCGCTAAAACTGGCAGATACAGTGAAAAAGTCCGTATTTGGTTTTCAGGTGAAGGTGAGCGAGCCGGCTATTTACAAAAGTGTGATATACCAAACGTTGATCAACTCGGTATGAAAACAGCAATAAGCAGCCTTCGTCTTAACTTTGAGCAACAAGTGCGTATCCATGCTCTGCAAGCCAACTCTAAAGACGCCTTTAATTACCTCATGGGATTTAACGAATACCCACACAATGAATTTAAGGACGTGCTTTTATTAAATAACGTGATCCAAAAAATACGTATAATTAACTCACACCTGCATTGGCAGCGTTTTATAACACGCGAAAGCCACTGACAAACTTTGTTACTATTTCCCCTTAAAGTCACCGTTATAATCAATTACTCTATTAAAAAAAACTGTTAGGATATCTAACCCCCTAATAATATGAGCATAAAAAAGCCTATTTAGGGTAGTTTCTAACAACAACAATCTAGGGATCACTATGTTTCTTAAAAGCCTCTTAACAGTGAGCGTTGCTTTGGCAATGGGTGCTGCAAACGCTAACGAATTCGTTATTGAAAAACTCGCAAAACCAAGTTCTCAACAGGTATCGTTAACACTCGATCCGAGCCAAGATACATTCACAGGGATAACTGAGATTTCCCTAGAAGTACTAAAACCAACAAAATACATTGAATTAAATGGCGTAGCTTACGCTGTTAAAATGGCGCAACTGCTTGGCGACGAAAACTGTGACTTAAACAACGAAATGCTTAAAACAGGTAAAGTTAAATTTAGCTGTGATGAGCAAATCCAACCAGGTAAATACACCCTTAAAGTTGATTTTTCAGCGCCATATAATCGTCAAAGCGTTGGTTTATACAAAACGTTAGACCAAGGCACACCTTATTTATTTACTCAATTTGAAATGAGTGATGCACGCCGTGCATTTCCTGTTTTTGATGAGCCAAGTTACAAAATTCCATTTCAGTTAACGATTACTGCACCTACATCACAAAAAGTATATTCAAATACGCCAGAACTAAAAACAACGGTTGATGGCGATATGACCACACACTTTTTTGATAAAACGCCGCCAATTCCTTCATACTTAGTCGCGATGGCTGTTGGCCCATTTGAAGAATTAGATATTAAAGGCATGCCAATTCCTGGTCGTGTAATTACCCCTCAAGGTAAAATTCACTTAGCCCAATACGCAAAAGAAAACATGCCAAAAGTACTGGGCGCACTTGAAGCGTATTTTGGTATTCCTTACGTTTACAAAAAATTAGACTCAGTAGCGGTACCAGAGTTTCCATTTGGCGCAATGGAAAACTCAGGCTTAGTAACCTACCGAGAAGATATTTTATTAGTTGATTTAGCTGCAGCAACACGCAGTAAAAAACAGCGTAATGTATCAATTATTGCTCATGAACTTGCTCACCAATGGTACGGTAATTTAGTAACCATGAAATGGTGGAACGACTTATGGTTAAACGAAGCGTTTGCTAGCTGGATGGCTGCAAAAATTACTAAGCAGCTTAACCCTGAGTTTGAATCGCACTTAGACCTGCCACAAAACAACGTAATGGCACTTGATGCACGCCTAAGCACCAAGCCTATTCGTAAGCCAATTAAAACCGAAGCCGACATTATGGACGGTTTAGGTCTTGCTTACAGTAAAGGCAGCTCAGTACTTGCTATGGTTGAAAACTGGATTGGCGAAGATGCATTTCAAAAAGGTATTCAAAGTTATTTAAAAGAGTTTTCATATAAAAATGCAGAAGCGGCCGACTTATGGGAAGCACTTGGTAAAGCATCAAATAAAGACGTAGCGAGTGTTTTAAAATCGTTTATTGAGCAATCTTCTTTCCCACTAGTTAAAGTAACTCAACAAGGTAGCAAAGTAACTATTTCACAAAGCCGCTTTGTAAACGCAGGCGTTGATGCGCCAGAGCAGCTATGGAATGTACCTGTTGCAATTAAATATGGTGCTGGCGATAAAGTAAAAACAGCAAACGTATTACTTAATAAACAAAGCCAAACACTAGATTTAGACTTTGAACCAGAGTGGATTTATCCTGACCAAGGTGCATTAGGCTACTACCGCTGGGTAATGGATGATGCACAATTTAGCGCACTTGTTAAAAAGGCGCCAAGCGTACTGAGTGACCGTGAACGCTTAGCGTTACTATCTGCTACTGATGCGCTACTTGATGCTGGTGTTATATCTGCTACTAAGTTAATGCAAACACTTGAAGTGTTCGTAAGCGATAGCCACCCTCGCGTAGCAAATACCGCACTAGGTTACTTAGTGTCGCAACAGCGCACTTTTAAAGACGATAGCAATAAAGACCTATGGCCTGAATTTATTCGCGGTGCAGTAACGCCTGCTGCTAAAAAATATGGTTTAGAAGCAAAAGCGGGTGAAGATGGTGCTATTGCACAACTTCGTGCAGCCGTTGTATCACGCTTAGGTTTTGATGGTGAAGATCAAAACGTCATCAATAAAGCCAAAGAACAAACGCAGGTTTATTTAAATGATCCACAAAAAGTAGACCCATACTTAGCGGGTACGTACTTAACTCTTGCTGCTTTTCATGGTGACAAAGCGCTGCTTGATCAATTCATGACAACGTTTAAAACGACTAAAGATCCGCAAGTACGCACAAACATGCTTGCAGCTATGGGCTTTTTTGGTAAACCTGAGTTACAAAAAGCGGTATTAGCTTATAGCTTAACGGATGAAGTAACGGCATCTGACATGCGTACTATTTTGTCAGGTCAAAGTTACACAGATGAGCGCCAAGCGTTATTTATTGATTGGGTTTACAGTAACTACGATAAAGTAACAGCAAGCTTACCGCCTTTCTTTATTCCTAACTTGCCGTACTTTACAACTGCAAGCTGTGATGCAGAAAGCTTAGCGACAACAAAAACCTTCTTTAACGAAAAAGTAGCTGATGTAGCTGGTTACGCTCGTACATTAAGTAAGCTTGAAGAAAGCACAAACGATTGTATCGCGCTTAAAACACGTGAACTTGAATCGGTTAATAGCTTTTTAAAAAGTAAGTAATTATTAGGTTTATTGAGCTATAAAAATACAAAAGCCGCTGAATATAAATTCAGCGGCTTTTTACTTTTTATATAAAATTAGTTGCCAATAATCATAGTTAGCTTGGCTATAAAATCTTTGGCTGCTTGCTCAGAGTTTATTTTAAACGCAACACCGTAGTGAATAGGTTGAGCGCTTTTAAAAATGCGCGTAGGAAAGCGTGTCATCTCACTGCTATGGAAGTACCCTTGCGCACGTGTTACGCCATCTATATCATTAAAATCATCGCTAAATACTTCAAATGCAGGGCGAATTACTATTTTACCCTTGCCGCTTTCGCTGTGGGTATAAAATGCTTCTTTAGAGTTTACTAACATGTACTCTGCAATATTTTTAATCTTAAAATTACTTCTGCACTGTAATTTAATGAGCTGTTCTGTCAGCTCGTCTGCACTATAAGCCACGTGTAATCCCTATTAGTTAATTTGCGTATTAGATTAACGCATACACACAATAAAATCTGAATTTATTTGTCTGCTTTACTTTGTTATATCACATACAAAAGCGAGTTTTTCATTGTTGTAACTCATTCTTGTTATATTTGTTTCGCAGTAGGTGCTTAAATTAAGCCATTGCGATACTTCATCACTTCCATCAAGTTTACGCTGATAAACGCGGTTTTTAATAGCATAAGCAATGGTCGCATTATCCTTTAAAATAAAATCTTGAACTTGAGCCGGTAACCTTAATAGGTCTTCAACTTGTTTATCTTGTGGATTAAAACTCGCTAAAATGTGTTGCTCGTTTTTAGTGTAACTAAATAAAAATGCAGCCATTGAGTTGTTATAAATAAGCGTTCGGCCAATATTACTGGCAGCTATTTCCCCCTTCGCTTGTGCAACAGAAGTATATTGAAGAGTGTGAGGCTTTCCTAAAATAAACATCACTAAATCATTTTGGACACCCCATGCATGGTATCCAACAGGTTCAATCCAATCAAAAATACGACTTGGCGCATCTTCATTTTTGAGTGGGTAATGCCACAATTTTTGCTTACCGTCAGCTTCTACAACAATCGCTGATATCGCATCACCACTTGGCATAACCGTTGGCGAATATTCGCTTACAGGAGAGTTAGTTATATTGGTAACTTTTTTTGACGTGAAATCATAATAAGCAATATCAGTTTGGCTTTGCCCTTTATTAATTACTTCATGAGTAAAGTATAAACCTGTACTTGTTAAGTGCGGTTGGTTGTTATAACTATTTTTATCGCTCACTATACTAACTTGTACCCCGAAAGGTGTATTTAAATCAGCAAGTAATACTTGGCTTTTTGGCATGCTAGCCTGCACCACTATTGGTCTCAGCGCTGCTATAGAAAATAATCCAAGTAATGGTTTAATAAGTTTCATGCTTTCTCTCGTTTTAATTTTAAGCACCTCATGATAACGTTATTTGCTGATGGCGTCACTTGAGCTAAGTCAGTCAACTCTTAAGATACCCAAACGACTTAAAATAATGTTAAGTTTAGTCTGGTTATAAAACCTGGTCCTAAAAAAGAGAATTAACATGTCAGCTAAAAATCCTATTATTGCGATTACGGGTTCATCTGGTGCGGGTACAACCACCACAACGAATGCAATTAAACATATTTTCCGTAGCCTTAATATTCAAGCGGCTTTTGTCGAAGGAGATAGCTTTCATCGTTACACTCGCCCCGAAATGGATAAAAAAGTTCGAGAAGCACAACAAGAAGGTAAACATATTAGTTACTTTGGCCGAGAGGCCAATGACTTTGGCGCTTTAAAAACGTTGTTTGAAAACTATAGCGAAACAGGTCAAGGAAAGTTACGCCGCTACTTACATACCTTTGATGAAGCCGTTCCGTATAATCAATTACCAGGTACATTTACACCTTGGCAAGATCTTGACCATAATACTGACATTTTGTTTTATGAAGGGTTACACGGTGGTGTAGTTGATCAAGACGTAGACGTTGCAAAGCATGTCGATTTATTAATAGGCATGGTTCCAATTATTAACCTTGAATGGATTCAAAAATTAATACGCGATACATCCGAACGAGGCCATTCTCGCGAAGCGGTTATGGGCTCTATTGTGCGCAGTATGGATGACTATATAAATCATATTACCCCGCAGTTTTCTCGTACCCATATTAATTTTCAACGCGTGCCGACCGTTGATACATCAAACCCATTTAGCGCCAAAGATATTCCATCTCTTGATGAAAGCTTTGTAGTTATTCGCTTTAGGGGGATTGATGATGTTGATTTTCCTTATTATTTACGGATGATCGAAGGCAGTTTTATGTCTCGTATTAATACGCTTGTAGTACCAGGGGGCAAAATGGGCTTAGCTATGGAGCTGGTTCTTACTCCACTTATTAAAGATATTATTTTGAAAAAGCGTGCACTGGAAAACTTAGCACCTTTGGATATACCTATTTAACTCCTCTTCTAAGATTGAGCTCTCTCACGTACACTGCTGATTTTAGTAACAATAAGGGACATTGTGTTGTACTCATTAAAAATTATTGTGGGTTCTAAAAACCCTGTAAAAATTAACGCGGCTAAACATATTTTTGCAATGTATTTCCCTGAACATGAAATTGATTGCCAAGGTGTTGATGCCCTATCCAATGTGCCAGATCAACCTATTGGCGAAGAAGAAACACGTGTTGGCGCACAAAACCGTGTTAATTATTGCAAAGAGCATTACCAAGCTCACTACTACGTGGCAATGGAAGGCGGTGCAGAGCAATTTAGCTATGGTGCAGCAACCTTTGCTTACGTAGTTATTGATAATGCCTTAAATCAGGTTGTAGGGCGCAGCAGCAACCTCCCCTTGCCTCAAGTGCTTTATAACGCATTACTTAACGGCGAAGAGCTTGGCGATGTAATGGACAAAGCATTTAATACCACCAACGTTAAACAAAAAGGGGGCGCTATTGGGTTACTTACAAACAATCACGCCACGCGCGAAAGCACCTATACACAAGCACTCACTTTAGCTATGGCGCCCTTTCTACACGTAGATCTCTACAGCCAAACAAATTAATTTAGGAAGTTTAATGAAATACAACTATGTATTGTTTGATGCAGACGAAACCTTATTTAGGTTTGATATTTTAGCGGGCATGACTCGCATGTTTAAAGCTTACAACGTAGATTTTAGCCAAGACGACTATATTCATTATCAAAAAACCAATAAGCAGCTGTGGGTTGATTATCAAAATGGCACTATTAGCGCAGATTACTTACAAGTAACACGCTTTAATGAATGGGCTTCAAAACTCAATGTGCCCGCAAAAGAGCTAAACGATGCTTTTTTAGATGCTATGGCGCAAATTTGCGAGCCATTACCTGGTGCTATTGAGCTTTTAAATAAACTTAAGCCAAATGCTCAATTAGGTATTATTACTAACGGATTTGCCCGCTTACAAACCGTACGCCTTGAGCATACTGGCTTAAAAGATATGTTTGAATGGTTAGTAATATCTGAACTTGTGGGTATAGCAAAACCAAATAAAGCGATTTTTGAGCACACATTTGAGCTAATGGGTAACCCAGATAAAAGCGAGATACTTATGGTGGGTGATACTGCTGCAAGTGACATACTTGGCGGCAACAATGCAGGTATTGATACTTGCTGGTTACAACACCCTGGTGAGCAATTAGCCGATGGAATAAAACCAACCTATACAGTAACTCATTTAAATCAGTTACAAGCTCTTTTAGAGTTATAATAGAGTAAATTTTACGCAAAAAAAATGACGCTAATTAGCGTCATTTTTTATAACTGTTTGTGAGCTGTTCTTTTACTGCTTTTAGGCTGGAGCTAACTCAAGACCGGGTGCAGGCATCGTCACAGGCGTTTCAAATGTTGCCCACTCCCATGCTGACTCTGTAGCCATAATTTTACGTAGTAATTTATTATTTAAATCATGACCCGATTTAAATGCAGTTACTTTACCCAAAAGATTATGACCTGTCATAAACATGTCACCAACACAGTCTAATATCTTGTGCTTAACAAACTCATCGCTATAACGTAAGCCATTAGGATTTAAAACTTTGAATTCATCAAGTACCACAGCACTATCCATGCTACCACCTAGCGCTAGGTTGTTTGTATGCATGTATTCAATATCTTTCATAAATCCAAAAGTACGCGCACGGCTAATTTCTTCAATAAAGCTTTGCGTTGTTATATCCAACCCAATACGTTGGCGACTTTCATTGATAGCGGGGTGGTTAAATGCAATCTCAAAGTCGATATGAAAACCATCATATGGTTCAACTTCAGCCCACTTACCATCTTCTTCAATGCGTACTTTTTCTTTAATACGGATAAAGCGTTTAGCAACGTTTTGTTCTTCAATTCCGCCTTTTTGTAACAGATATATGAATGGTAATGCACTACCATCCATAATCGGCACTTCTGAGCTGTCCAATTCTACAATTAGATTATCAATGCCCATTGCAGCAACAGCTGCAATAAGATGCTCAGTAGTTGATAAGCGAACACCATCTTTGTTAATTAAACAGGTACACAACTGCGTATCACCAACGGCTTCAGGTGTTGTTTCAAAATCAACAACCGGATCAAGGTCGACACGACGAAATACAATCCCAGTATTTGCGCTCGCAGGTCGGAGAGTTATTGTGACCTTCTCACCTTTATGAAGTCCAATTCCTATGGCTTTGACTACTTGTGCAATCGTACGCTGTTTAATCATAGGTATGCTCACTTTTAAATCAGTTACAGTTAGACGGCGGATTTTAACATAAATCCTTTTGCCTTTCAATACTTGTATATATTTCAAACAAAAGTATTATTAAATATTAATCTGCCTGCTTACGTAAAAAAGCGGGAATATCAAAATAATCACCACCTTCTGATTTATCTGCTTTTTTACTATTTTGCGCTGAAGAACTTGAACTGCTTGAACTCGTTGAAGGCGCTTTTTCTTTACTTTGCGCTTGCTCTTTAGTCGTATTTTCTTCAGTGTTTGTATCTTGGCTTGCAAAGCTTGGTACGTACATACTGCTCGTTTGGTTTGATGTGCTTGCAACATCAGAACCTGATGCTTTTTTAAAGCCGTTATCAACAATACCAAACTGTGGACGACGATCGCCGCCTAAACCAGTTGCAACAACCGTTACACGTAGCTCATCAGTCATTTCTGGGTCGATTACCGCACCAACAACAACCGTTGCGTTTTCTGACGCAAGTGCTTTAACGTGATTACCAACAATTTCAAATTCTTCAATCGCAATGTCCATACCAGCGGTAATATTAACTAAGATACCTTTAGCACCTGTTAAATCAACGTCTTCTAGTAGTGGACTTGAGATAGCGGCTTCTGCAGCTTCTTGTGCACGATCAGGACCTGACGCAGACGCCGTTCCCATCATTGCAGTACCCATTGCAGACATTACTGTTCTAACATCGGCGAAATCCACGTTAATTAAACCAGAACGTGTAATTAGCTCTGCTATACCTTGTACCGCACCAAATAATACGTCATTAGCTTTAGCGAAGGCATCTAGAAGTGTAGTCCCTTTCCCTAAAACTTTAAGCAATTTATTGTTAGGAATTGTAATAAGTGAATCTACAATTTCTGACAATTCATTAATGCCTTGTTCAGCGGCTGCTGCACGTTTTTTACCTTCAAAATCAAAAGGACGTGTTACAACTGCAACGGTTAAAATACCGAGTTCTTTAGCAATTTTAGCAACTACCGGTGCAGCACCAGTACCTGTACCACCGCCCATACCGGCTGCAATAAATACCATATCGGCGCCTTCAAGGCTGGCACGAATTGTATCTGCATCTTCTTCAGCCGACTTACGGCCTACTTCAGGGTTTGCGCCCGCACCCAACCCAGAGGTTATTTGTGTGCCTAGTTGAACTGTAATATCGGCAGCAGAGTTACGTAATGCTTGCGCATCCGTATTAGCGGCTATAAAACGCACGCCTTCTATTTGTTGTTTTACCATGTGCTCAACAGCGTTACCGCCACCACCGCCCACGCCGATTACTTTTATTACAGCTTCTTCGCTGTGTTGTTCCATTATATCAAACATGTTTACTCTCCGACTTGAGTCTTAAAACTCGCCTTGGAACCATTTAGTAATGCGGTTCCACCAATTATTGTTATCCTCTGCTTTCGACTTTTGTGCATTCATCGATTGCATGGTACGCCCGTATTGTAACAAACCAACAGCGGTTGCGTACGAAGGATCATCTACATAGTCTGTCAAACCAACCATCCCGATTGGTTTGCCTATTCTTACTGGCATTTGGAAGATGTCTTCTGCCACTTCCATAGCACCAGTCATTTTAGCAGTTCCGCCTGTTATAACGAGACCTGCCGCAATTTGGTCTTCTAAGCCTGAACGACGAATTTCTTCCATCGCAAGCTCAAATAATTCTCTAAAACGAGGCTCTACCACCTCAGATAATGTATGGCGCGACATTAACCTTGCTGGTCGTCCGCCTACACTTGGTACTTCAATCGTGTCTTCGCTACTTGCCATTTGGCTACTAGCACATGCGTATTGTACTTTGAGTGACTCGGCATGTGATATAGGTGTGCGAAATATTTTTGCAATATCACCAGTAACTTGGTTACCCGCTACAGGTATAACCGCAGAGTGACGAAGTGCGCCATTAATATAAATGGTGATATCCATAGTACCGCCACCAATATCAAGTACTGCAACACCTAGCTCTTTTTCGTCATCTGTTAGTACAGAATAGCAAGACGCAAGTGCAGTAAAGATAAGTTGATCGACTTCAAGACCACAGCGTTCTACACATTTTTCGATATTTTTTGCCATATCGTTTGAGCACGTAATGATATGTGCACGCGCTTCCATACGAACGCCGCTCATGCCTAGTGGGTTTTTAATGCCCTCTTGCATATCGATGCTGTATTCTTGTGGCAATGCATGTAGCATTTTACGCTCTGCTGAAATAGGCACAGAACGCGCAATATGTATTACGTTTTCAATATCTTCGTCAGTGACTTCGGTGTTATTGATTGCCACCACACCACTTTCGTTTTGGCACTGTATATGTTTGCCAGAAATACCCAAATACACAGAGCTTATACGACAATCAGCCATTAACTCGGCCTCGTCTATTGCTCGTCGAATAGACTCAGACACTAAGTTTAAATCGTTAACGCCGCCTTTATCCATACCATGAGATACTTGGCTGCCCACACCAACAATGCTGAGCTTGTTATCTGCGGTGATTTCACCTACCGTGGCAACCACTTTCGAGGTGCCAACGTCTAATCCTATTACTAGGTTTCTTTCTGCTGACTTAGTCATGCCTTACTCTTATTTTGTAATTGTTCTTCTTGCATTGGCTTAAAGCTTACTGCAAGGCCGGTATCATACCGTAAATCGATTGTATCTACTTGTGCATCTGCACGTTGTTCCATTCGTGGATAAACGTCTATAAAACGTTGTACACGCTTGGCTTTATCTTTACGCCCTAAATTTAAGCGAATCCCGTTATCTAGCCAAAGTTGCCACGAAAAACGCTCCGATAATGCCAAACTTGTTAATGTTAAACCATTAACTCTGAGCATTTCATCAAATTGCTTAAAAGCAACCCACGCCTCTTCTTCGCTACCTTCTGGGCCATATAACTGCGGTAAGTTATCATCTAACTTATCGCTGCTGGCTTGAAATGCTTGGCCACTTTGGTTGAGCAACAAGTCGCTATTCCAGTGGGCAACTACTTCATGTTCAACTACATACACCTGTATAGTATCAGGCCATTGTTTACGTACCGAAGCGGTAGCAACCCAAGGCAAGTCTTGAACTAGCTGCTGCACGTGCTTAACATCAAGTTCAAAAAAACTACTTAAATCGGCTTTTTTAATTGCTTTTATAATTGCCGTTTCATCTGTGTATTTGGGATGCCCTTGCACTGTAAGGTGCTTAATTTGAGCATCTTTATTTTCAACTAACCAATCAGATACACCGGTGGTTATTTGTACTAAGCCTATAACTACAACCAGAAAAAAACTCACTCCAAAAATCAGCGACCAATTAAAGTTAAGTTGCTGTTTTAGTTGTTGAGCTTTTTCTAAAAGGGGATGCATATTAAAGCGTTTGCTCTAAAATGCGAACAACTAATTGTTCAAAAGTTGCCCCGTTCGCTTTTGCAGCCATCGGTACTAGTGACTTTTCAGTCATGCCTGGTACTGTATTTACTTCAAGCAGGTAAAAATTCCCTTGCTCGTCTTGCATTGCATCAACACGACCCCAACCACTTGCACCCACTAAATCAAACGCATCTAGCGATATGGCTTGTAAGTACTTAGTATCTTGCTCTGATAAATCTGCAGGGCAATGATACTGGGTTGTATTTGATTGATACTTAGCTTGGTAATCGTAAAAGCCATTAGGTGTCGTCATCTCAATGACTGGTTGTACATCCTCGCCAAGCACCGTGATTGTAAACTCACGACCAGTGATCCACTGCTCTACAAGTACTTGGTTATCAAACTTAAATGCATTAGCTAGTGCATCTTCAAGCTCTTGTGTTGTACTTGCTTGCGCCATACCTATGCTTGAACCTTCATGCGATGGCTTAACCATTACCTTTTTAAATTCATCCATAATGGCTTTAGCATCAAAACCTTTTTTAGCATCAACTACGGTATAAGGTGCAGTACTTAAACCCGCTGATTTAAATAAGTGCTTACAACGTACTTTATCCATAGCAAGTGCTGAACCGAGTACATTACTGCCCGTGTAAGGCAAGTTCATAAATTCAAGTGCACCCTGCACTGTGCCGTCTTCGCCACCACGGCCATGCAAAGCGATAAAAACGCGATCTACATTTAATTCTTTTAACTCCCACAAAGAACGACTTTGTGGGTCAAATGCAATTGCATCAATACCACAATTTTGCAGCGCATTTAAAACAGCCTGACCCGATCGTAAAGACACTTCACGCTCTGCTGAGTTACCACCTAGCAGTACCGCTACTTTACCAAATTGTGTGTTTACCTGAGTCATACTTCACCTTGCTTAAGTTTTTCTATCGACATACCCGTTGCAGCTAATGTTTTAACTAACTGACCTATATTACCAGCGCCTTGGGTTAATACTAAATCATTGTTTTGTAAATTTGCGGCCAAAACACCTGCAAGCTCAGCATTTGTTGCTACGTGCAGCGGCTCTTTGCCACGTTGGCGAAGGCTACGACATAAACTTTTGCTGTCGGCCCCTGCAATAGGATCTTCACCAGCGCTATACACATCAAGCAATAGTAACTGATCTACATCAGCAAGAATTTTTACAAAATCTTCGTATAAGTCGCGTGTGCGAGAAAACCTATGAGGTTGATATACCATTACTAAACGCTTATCAGGCCAACCTTCACGCACTGCTGCAATTGTTGCTGCAACTTCTGAAGGGTGATGCCCGTAATCATCAACTAACATCACATTGCCCCGCTCGTTTTCAAATTCACCATAGTGCTGAAAACGACGACCAATGCCTTCAAACTTCTGCAGCGCTTCTAAAATTGCATGATTCGCAATGTTTTGATCTTTTGCAACAGCAATCGCAGCGGTTGCGTTAAGTGCGTTGTGTCTACCTGGCATATTCAATGTGGCAGTTAAACACTCACCTTGTTTGTTAGTTACTGTAAATGTGCACGTATTAGCTGATTGGCTAAAGTCGCTCATGCGATAATCAGCATCTTTCGATTCGCCATACGTAATAACTGGGCGACCAAAGCGCGGGATAAGCTCAGCTGCAACTTCAGAATCAATACATACAACAGCTAAACCATAAAACGGCAAGTTATGAATGAAATCGACATACGTGTCCTTCATTTTTTCAAGACTGCCGCCATAAGTATCCATGTGATCTTCTTCAATATTTGTGATCACCGAGACCATTGGCTGCAAGTGTAAAAACGACGCATCGCTTTCATCAGCTTCTGCTATTAAAAAATCACTTTTGCCTACTTTTGCGTTACTACCTGCGCTATTTAACAAGCCACCAATAATAAAAGTTGGATCGAGCCCTGCTTGTCCATAAATACTTGCAATTAGGCTTGTTGTCGTTGTTTTACCATGCGTACCCGCAATTGCTATACCGTGGCGAAAACGCATTAGTTCTGCGAGCATTTCTGCGCGGCGCACAACAGGGATTCTTGCGGCCTTAGCTGCAATAATTTCAGGGTTTGTTTCATCAATCGCGCTTGAAACAACCACTACATTGGCATCTTTCACGTTATTTTCATGATGGCCAATAAATACCTCAGCACCGGCTTTAATTAAGCGATCTGTCATAGCGCTATGAGCAATGTCAGAACCTGTAATACGGTAGCCTTCAAAAGCGAGTACTTCAGCAATACCGCCCATACCGGCTCCACCAATACCAATAAAGTGAATGGTTTCTATTCGGCGCATTGCTGGGCGCGTGTGTTTTTCTTGTACTGACGTTTCTTTCACTTATTTTCTCTTATTTGTTACTTGCTCACAGTGCGTTGCTACGCTTGCTGTGGCATCTAAAATGGCTTGTTTTTTTGCATTTGTAGCCATTTCAGTAATTAATGAAGGTTGGGCTAAATATGGGCTTAATAGTTCAACAATTGATTGTTTATTAAACTGCCCTTGTGGCATTAATAATGCGCCATTAGCCATCACTAAATATTGTGCGTTTGCTGTTTGATGGTCATCCACGGCATGTGGAAAGGGAACAAAAACAGCCATTTTACCTGCTGCTGCAATTTCGCTAACAGTTAATGCACCAGCGCGGCAAACAACAATATCAGCCCAGCTATACGCCGCGTCCATATCATCAATAAATTCAGCTATTTTTGTATTACCATCCGCAAAGCCATGCATTTTATAAGCTGTTTCTACAGTAGATAAATGACCTTTACCGGTTTGATGCCATACGCTTATAGGAGCTGTATTATTTAGTACTTTAAATGCTTCTGGTAATGTTTGATTAAGCACTTGTGCACCGAGCGAGCCCCCTACCACTAAAATATTAATAGGGCTTGATACATCGCGTTTGGCTATATTCATAACGCTTTGGCGAACTGGGTTACCTACTAGCTCGGCTTGACCCTGTGCAAAAGCACTTGGAAATGCTGCTAATACACGTGTAGCCACCTTAGCTAGCAGTTTATTGCTCATACCCGCTACAGCGTTTTGCTCGTGAATAATTAACGGAATACCTAAACTCTTTGCGGCAATTCCCGTGGGTCCCGTAACATAACCGCCCATTGCGAGTACTACATCTGGACGCTGTTCTTTCAATACCTTACGCGCTTGCAATACTGCATTAACTACCATGAATGGGGCTTTAATAAGACGTTTTAATCCGTTACCACGAACACCTTTTACATTAATAAAATCAATATCTATATTATGCTTAGGTACAACGCTTGCTTCCATTCGATCTGGTGTGCCAATCCAGCTAACTTGCCAGCCCTGCTGTTTTAAATAATCAGCCACTGCAATACCAGGAAAAATGTGTCCGCCAGTTCCACCAGCCACTACTACTAATTTTTTACTCATCGCTTGCCTCCACGTGAGGTGGCTTGTTTGGTTGCCATTTTGGTTTCAAAATCAACGCGCAATAAAATGCCCGTGGCAATGGTCATAATTAACAAGCTTGAACCACCATAAGAAATAAATGGCAGGGTTAAACCCTTAGTTGGCAAAATACCCGCGCTCGCACCTACATTCACCATGGTTTGAAATGCAAACCAAATACCAATGGCAAACGAAAAATAGCCTTCGTATTCTTTGCCACACTTAAGCGCTTGTTGGCCTATTAATAACGCTCTAAATACTAAAGTAGCTAATACCATTAAAATACTTACAACGCCTATTAAACCAAGTTCTTCACCTATTACAGCAAAAATAAAATCGTTATGCGCTTCAGGTAAATATTGCAGTTTTTGTACACTGTTACCTAAGCCTTGGCCAAACCAACCACCTTGGCTATAAGCCATTAGCGATTGAACCAACTGATAACCTTTACCAAAAGGATCATCCCAAGGGTCTAAAAAGCCAACAACACGCGCCATTCGATATGGTTCAACAATAATCAGTAATACAACTAAACCGACGCCAGTTAGAATAAGTACAAAGAACTGCCATAATTTAGCGCCAGCTAAAAACAGTAAACCAACCGTTGTTACAAACATAACAACCACTGTGCCTAAATCAGGTTGCAGCAAAATAAGCAGCGCATACACTGCAAATACAGCTATTGGCTTTGCAAAGCCTTTAATATTTTCTTGTACTTCTTCGCGTTTTCTTACCAAATAACCCGCAATATAACTAAAAAAATATAATTTAGCGGCCTCAGCCACCTGAAAACCAACAGGTCCAATAGGTATCCATCGTTTAGCACCATTCACTTCACGCCCAACAATCAATACCGCTATTAACAGCACCATGCCTAGTATTAATAAATAAGGGTTGGATCGTTTCCACCAATCCATTGGCACACAAACACTTATCCAAAAAAGCACAAAAGACATTGCCAAAAACATGCTGTGGCGAATAGTAATATGGTATGGGTCATCAAATAACCGCTCAGCGGTCGGCATTGAAGCGCTGGTTACCATGATAAAACCAACACCAATTAACATAATTACGCAGTACAGCAGCGGTACATCATACAACTGACCTGAAGGTTTTGGTGTTAATGCATCTCTTATATCGGCAAAAGCAATCATAGTTGCCCTGCCATAACACGTTGAATAAAGTCATCACCACGTTGCATATAGTTGTTATACATATCAATGCTGGCACATGCAGGTGCTAACAAAACAATATTGCCTGTACTACTAAGTACGTTGGCCAAAGCAACGGCTTCTTCCATGTTGTTAGTTAAATAGCTCTTATTGGTAATCGCAGCTAAGTCACTTGCATCTTTACCAAAACAAATTAATGCTTTTACATGCTGTTCTATGTAGGGTTTAAGTGCGTTTAAATCAGCGCCTTTAGCATCGCCACCTGCAATAACAATCAGGTTTTCACCATCACTAGCCAAACTATCTATTGCAGCAATGGTCGCTCCAACATTCGTTGCCTTTGAATCGTTAAAATACTTTACACCGTTAAGCTCAGCTACAAATTGGCAGCGATGAGCCAACCCATTAAATTGACCTAACGCGTTCTTATATTGCGCTTTACTTACTTCAAACGGACTCAAAAGCGCCATTACTGCAAGCGTATTTAAATAATTGTGCTTACCCACTACCGCAAGGGTATCAACAGGTAAAAATGCATCGCCTTTAAGCATAAAATGAGTTTCGCCATTATGCTGTGCTAAATGGTAATCACCTTGTTGAGCACCAAAGCTGATTAGGGGGGTTGTACCGCGCTCAACTGGATGAGTTTGAATATCGTCTGCATTGACAACTATCAGCTCTGCACAGTCATAAATACTTAGCTTTGAGTCTATATAAGCTTGGTAACTGTCGTATCGATCAAGATGATCTTCTGACACATTTAATACCGTTGCACTCACAGGTTTTAAACTCGTTGTGGTGTCTAGCTGAAAACTAGATAACTCAAGTACATACACATCAAAATCATCATTGAGCAAATCAAGCACCGCGGTGCCAATATTCCCACCCAAAGCAACTTTATAGCCGGCTTCTTTTAATACTTCATAAGCAAGCGTAACCACGGTTGATTTGCCGTTAGAGCCTGTTACAGCAACAACCGGTTTTGTATTAATACGAGCAAACAACTCAACGTCGCCAATCACTTCAACACCTGCGTTAATTGCATTTTCAACAGCTGGTATTTTTAAGCTAAGCCCAGGGCTTATAATAATCATATCGTTTGAACAAAGCTCAGCGTCATCCAAATTACCAAAGTGGGTATCTAGATTTGACGCGTGCTCTTTTAACCAATCAATCCCCGGTGGGGTTACTCGGCTATCAACGACCTTTGGTGTGAGGCCATGAGATAATAGAAAACGCACAATGCCCAGACCGGTTACACCGAGTCCGAGCACTGTTATTTGTTTGTTTTTTATCTCGTTTAAATACTGCATTTATCGAATCTTTAAAGTAGCTAAGCCAGCAAGCACTAGCACAACAGAAATAATCCAAAAGCGCACAATAACGCGAGGCTCTGGCCAACCTTTTAATTCATAATGATGATGAATCGGCGCCATTCTAAAAATGCGTTGTCCGCGCAATTTATACGAACCCACTTGTAATATTACCGATAGTGCTTCCATTACAAATACACCGCCCATAATAATAAGCAGTAATTCTTGGCGTACTAAAACAGCAATAATACCTAATGCACCACCAAGTGCTAATGAGCCAACATCGCCCATAAATACTTGTGCTGGGTAAGTGTTAAACCATAAAAAGCCAAGCCCTGCGCCCACAATGGCAGTACACACAACGACAAGCTCACTCGCTAGCGGTAAATGTGGAATATGTAAGTAAGCCGAAAAGTTAATATTACCTGTTAAATAAGCAATAATTGCCAATGCCGCAGCCACCAAAATAATTGGCACAATCGCCAAACCATCTAAGCCATCGGTCAGGTTTACCGCGTTTGATGTACCTACTATGGCAAAATACGTAAGCACGATATAAAACAAACCTAATTGCGGTAACACGTCTTTAAAAAATGGAACAACAAGTGATGTCTCAGATGCTTGTGCACTGGTAAAGTACAAAGCAGTAGCTACAACTAATGCAATGACCGATTGCCAAAAGTACTTCCACTTAGCAATTAAACCTTTTGGGTCTTTACGAATAACTTTACGGTAATCATCAACAAAGCCGACAATACCTAACGAGCCAATTACAAACAGTGTTGCCCATACATATTTATTTGATAATTCGGCCCAAAGTAGCGTGCTGGTAAAAATAGCCGCCAAAATAAGTAAGCCACCCATTGTCGGTGTACCCGACTTAGACAAATGCGATTGCGGACCATCGTCGCGAACTGTTTGACCTATTTGCATACGTTGCAAACCACGAATTAACTTAGGCCCTAAATAAAGAGACATAATTAACGCAGTTAAAATACCTAAAATGGCACGTAGCGTTAAATACGAAAAAACATGAAAACCACTAAAATACTGTGTTAAATACTCTGCCAGCCAAACTAACATTATGATACTCCATTGATGGCTTGTTGCTGGCCATTAACTAAATCGGTTACTAATAATTCCATGCGAGAACTGCGCGATCCTTTCACTACTATTGTTGTTTTTTTATTCACTTTATTAATACTTTCTTGAATTTTTTGCTGCATCTGTTCGCGGCTCGAAAAGTGGCGATTAGGAAGTTCAAACACATCACTTGCGTATTTACTTAACACGCCTAATGTAAATAACTCATCAATCCCTTGTTCAAGTGCATACTCGCCAACTTCTTGATGATACTTACGTGCATCTTCACCAAGCTCACCCATATCTCCGAGTGCTAAAATGCGGTGACCTTGCATATCACTTAACAAGTCAATCGCAGCCTTTACTGACTTAACATTGGCATTATAGGTATCATCAACCACGGTAAGTAAATCAGATACTTCAATTAAATTAACGCGCCCTTTTACATCACCCATTGTGGCAAGTGCATTGGCTATTTCTTCAAGGGTTACATCAAATTCACTGGTCAGCGCCGCAGCGATAAGTGCATTACTAATATTATGCTTACCAGGTAGTGCCAAAGTAACAGGCACTTGCTTGTTTTTAGTGCAAAGCGTAAAGCTTGCACGTGCATTGGCATCAAGCGTGATGTTCTCTGCCCAAATGTCTAGTTTTTCGGTTGTAGAAAAGCGTTTAACATTACGCCCTTCAAGTTTATCTAACCAATACTGGCTAAATTCACTATCGCAATTAACAATGGCAACGCCGTCATCTTTTAGGCCATCAAAAATCTCACCTTTAGCTTTTGCAACGCCCATTAAGCTACCAAAACCTTCCAAGTGAGCTGCTGCAACATTACATACAACGGCCACATCTGGTTTTGTCATTGCCGTTGTGTAAGCAATTTCACCTAAGTGATTTGCACCTAGCTCAATAACAGCAAAACGATGTTGAGGCTCTAAGCGCAATAACGTAAGAGGGACGCCAATATCGTTGTTAAAATTACCTTTAGTAGCTAATACATCACCGTGAACCGACAAAATTGCTGCACACATTTCTTTTACGGTGGTTTTGCCTACACTCCCTGTAATTGCAATTGTTTTAGGCGCCACTTGGGCCATAACAGCGGTGCCAATTGTACCTAGTGCAATACGTGTATCGCTTACTATAAATTGTGGAATATCTACATCAACTTTGTGCTGAACAATAACGCCTATAGCGCCTTTTTGTTTAGCCTCAGCTATAAATTTATGGCCATCAAAATTTGGCCCTTTAAGTGCTAAAAACACTTCGCCATCGCACACTGTGCGAGTATCAGTATTTATATTTAGCACGTGTTGATTATCACCTTGATAATCAGTTGTTAGCACATTAGCTAACCAATCAAAATCCATTGGGATCATTGTGTTATCCCTCTTACTGCTTTTTTTAGTTGTTCTTGTACATAGCGGCGATCGCAAAAGTCGATGCGCTTATCGCCTATAATTTGATAATCTTCGTGGCCTTTACCTGCAATCAAAATAACATCATCAGCTGTAGCATTTTCTATAGCAAAACGAATTGCAGTTGCTCTATCTGCCTCTAAATGTGCATTTTGTGGATGGGTTAGACCGCCTGCTATATCTGCAATAATGTCATCAGGGTTTTCTGTTCGAGGGTTATCGCTGGTAATAATCACTTTATTAGCGTTTTGCTCTGCAGCTTGCGCCATTAATGCGCGCTTACCTTTGTCTCTGTCGCCACCGCAACCAAATACACAACTTACACCACCTGGCACATGCAACTGCAATGCTTGTAATGCAAGTGCAAGTGCATCGGGTGTATGGGCGTAATCAACAACACACGTTGGCATGCCAGCTTGACTAAAAGCTTGCATTCGACCAGCAACTGGCTGTAACTGCGCACAACCAGCAACTAGTTGCTCAAGCGGATAACCTAGCCCTAGTAATGTAGCGAGCGCTGCCGTTAAGTTATATAAGTTGAATTCGCCAAACAGAGGCGATTTAATTGAAATATCACCCCAACTTGTCGACAACTGCGCCGAAATACCTTTACTTGAATATTCAACATCAGAAAAATAAACGTATCGGGCATTCTTAGGAGCTAAGTTTTTGCGGCCATAACAAATTAGGTTATTAAAATCATACTTTTCAAGCCATTGCTCAGCTTGAAAGTCATCTTGATTGAGCACTACAACTTGCGGTTCAAAATCACGGAAAAGCATTAATTTAGCATCACCGTAACTTGCCATGTCACCATGGTAATCTAAGTGATCGCGCGAAAGATTAGTAAACACAGCCGCTTTAAACTGACATTTAGCAACGCGTTGTTGCACTAACCCATGAGATGATACTTCCATGGCTACCAGCTTTTTATGCTGCGAATTTAAATCGCTCAAAATATGCTGTAAATCAACTGTTGAAGGCGTTGTGTTTATCAGTGGAATTAAGTTATCAGGATGGCCATAACCTAAAGTACCTATAATAGCCGACTCAGTACTACAAAATTGTGCTAAGTGGGCAATCATTGCTGTGGTGGTCGATTTACCATTTGTACCTGTCACACCAATTAAATCAAGAGTCTGACTTGGTTGGCTATAAAAGCGACTAGCTAATTCTGGAAGCTTTTTATCAAGCTCTGAGACTAAATACAGTGGCTCAAAACTGCTTTCAAATTCACATAATCTGTCAGCAATGATAGCTATTGCGCCATTTTCAATTGCTTTATTAATAAATTGTCCGCCATCAAGTGTATGGCCTTTAATAGCAACAAATACATCACCTGGCGTTACTTCACGGCTATCAAGGCGTAAATGCTTAACCAGTTGCGAGGGCGCATCTATTTCGATGTATTTTAAAATATCCTTTAAATCACGCATCGTTATCTTTACCTTGTACGTACGCAACCTCTTCCTTGTCAGGCGCTACGTTTAATATTCTTAATGCGTTAGAGATGATTTCTGCAAATGCAGGGCCAGCGGTGGCACCTCCATAGTACACATCACCACCAGGTTCATTAATCATAACTACCACGGCTAAACGAGGATTACTTGCCGGTGCTACACCTGCAAAGTAACCTACATATTCATCACCATAACCACCTGCTACGGCTTTTTTAGATGTACCTGTTTTACCGGCAGCACGATACCCATCAACTTTTATGTTGCGAGCAGTACCGTCTTTTTCAAATACACTTTCCATCATGTGGACTACGGCTTCTACGTCTTTTTGTTTAAAAATACGTTCGCCTTCAGGTATATTATCTTGCTTTAAAATAGTCAGTGGTCGATTAACTCCACCAGCGCCTAACATGGTATAAAAGCGCGCCATTTGCGCAGTACTTACCGAAATTGCATAACCAAATGATAAAGTTGCAATTTCAAAGTCTGACCAGCGACGATTTGGATAAAACAAACCACTGCTTTCACCTACCATTCCAGTACCGGTGTCACTGCCAAAGCCTACTTTTTGATATAAGCCAACAAGGTAATCTTTAGGCACTAACTGAGTAACCTTCGCAACCCCCATATTTGAGGAGTACTTTAGTATTTCGCGCAGTGTTAGTTCGCCATGATTACGAGTATCTCTAACTAAACTACCACCTAAACGCATCCAACCTGGGTAGGTATCAATCGTGTCATCTGCCTGAATGGCGCCGTAGTCTAGCCCAGCCAAAATGGCTAGAGGCTTAACAGTTGAGCCTGGTTCAAACAAATCTGTAATTGCGCGATTACGACGCTTATGAGGTGCAGCATCGCTTAAGTTATTTGGATTAAATGAAGGACTATTTACCATTGCCAGCACTTCACCGGTTTTAACATCAACTACCATAGCTGAGCCCGATGTGGCTTTGTAAGTCAGTACAGCTGATTTTACAGCTTTGTAGGCAATAGCTTGAATTCGCTGGTCAATACTTAATTCTATACTTTCTGGTTCTACACGCTCGCGCTCGTCAAGTACTTCTACTTCACGCCCTTGTGCGTCTTTACGTATAGTGCGGCGGCCTTCCTCGCCCGTTAAAGCGTTTTCGTATAGCTTTTCAATGCCTTCAATGCCTTTACCGTCTATATTAGTAAAACCAATAACATGCGCGGTAACCTCACCGGCGGGGTAATAGCGTTTAGATTCATCTAGTAAATGAATACCTGGTAGGCGTAAATCGCCAATATAATTTGCTACAGCAGGAGTAACTTGGCGCTTTAAATAAACAAAGCGACGCGAGGGATCGTTTAATAGTCGAGAGTTAATCTTCTTAGGATCAATACGCAATACATCTGCAAGCTCACGCCAGCGTAAATCGTTTTTATAATATAGTGCAGTACGCTTATCAAGCTCAGCGGTATTTTCAGCTAAAGATAAATGATCTTCGCCGCTTTTACGTGCTTGTTTAATTACTTTAGAGACAAGCGATTTGTGCAATGCTTTAGGATCAGCATATACACTTACAACAGGCACACTTACCGCTAATTCTTTACCATTACGGTCAAAAATCATCCCGCGTTGCACATGTAGTTTTTCAACGCGCACGGTGCGTTTGTCACTTTCTGAACGTGCTTTATCAGGTTCTATTACTTGTAAATAAGCAGCGCGAGATACGAGTGTTACAAACACCATAAACACAACTGCACACACCAGCATAAAGCGCCATGTGATTAAATTAGTGACTGGTTTTTTGCCTCTATTTCTCATTGTACTATTATTACCTGCTCATCTTGACTCGTAGGTCTTTTCATTTTCAATTGTGATGTAGCTACGTCTTCAATGCGTGCATGTTGCGAATAAAATTCTTCTTCAACAAGTAAGTAGCGCCACTCTAAATCGAGCTCATCGCGTTCTTGTAACAATTGATCTTGCTGTATAAGTTGGCCACGAGCTAAGTGGGTTGTTTGCACAACAGCTAAACTAGAAGCGAATATCACAACCAACAAGGCCGAGGTTAGCTTATTAGCTCCTAGGCCTTTTAATATTTCAAAGAATAAATTAGGTTGCCGATAGCTCGCTTTTTTACTCATCCCAACCTCTGTGCAATCCTAAGTACAGAACTACGAGAACGTGGATTACGCTCTACTTCTGCAGCACTTGGCTTAATAGCTTTACCCACTGCTTTTAACGTCAGATTTTTATTTATTTGTGCATCAGTTAAAGGCAGACCTCTGGGTAATGCTTCTCCCTTACTCTGTTTTCTAATAAACTGTTTTACAATACGGTCTTCTAAAGAATGAAACGAAATCACCACTAAACGTCCGCCTGGCTTTAGCACTTTAACTGCAGACTGAAGCGCAGTTTGAATTTCTTCAAGCTCACTATTAATGTAAATACGAATAGCCTGAAAAGTACGGGTAGCTGGGTGTTTAAACTTATCTTTTACCGGTACAGCTTCATCAACAAGGTCAGCAAGCTGCTTGGTAGTTGTGATTGGCGTGTGCTCACGAACTTCAAGTACTTTGTGTGCAATGCGTTTACCAAACTTTTCTTCGCCCAATTTTTTAATTACGTGGGTAATATCATCCAACTCAGCCTCTGCTAACCACTGTGCTGCACTGCGACCTGTTGTAGGGTCCATACGCATATCGAGTGGGCCGTCTTTCATAAAACTAAAGCCACGCTCAGCGTCATCTAATTGTGGTGACGAAACACCAATGTCTAATAAAATGCCATCGACTTTACCAATTAGATCGTTTTGCTGTGCTACTTCGTATAAGTTTGAAAAGCGAGTATGTGCAATTGCAAAACGTGGGTCATCAGCAAATTTTTCAGCTGATTGTATTGCTTGTGGATCTTGGTCAATTGCTTGCAGGCGACCTTCATCACCAAGGCGTGCTAAAATTTGCCCAGAGTGGCCACCACGTCCAAATGTACCATCCATGTATATACCGTCTGGCTTAATTGCAAGGGCATCGATGGTCTCATCCATTAATACGGATACGTGTTCAAATTGCGCTGTCATTAGCTATTGTGTGCCTTTTTTTGTGCCGTTAGAGTGTAAAATTATCTAAATCTTGGTTAGGTTCAAAATCACCAAGCCTTTCAAGCTCAGTATCTTGCTGCATTTGCTCGTGCCAACGCGCCTCGTCCCAAATTTCAAACTTATTCATCAAACCAACCAGCATGATTTTTTTGCCAAGAGATGCATGGGCACGTAATGACGGCGCAAGCAAAATTCGACCATTTTTATCAAGTTGATACTCTGTAGCGTTACCTAGCAACATACGTTGCATTCGTCGAGCTCGTGGATTCATATTAGATATTTTCGCTAAACGGCTTTCTATTTCGAGCCACTCAGCCAATGGATATAACCATAAACACGGTTCATTTAATGCGACGGTACAAATAACTGTCCCCTGATCTTCAGACAACAGAGATTCTCGGTACTTTGTCGGTACCGCAAAACGCCCCTTATCATCCAAACTCAGTGAACTCGCGCCACGAAACATAAAAAACCTACTTTGAAATTGTTTTATTCAATTTCTTGTTTATTTTATCCAATGAGATCCACTAAAAACCACTTTTTACCACAGTGCTCCAGTTTAGGGCTTGACAAGCCATTTTGTCAAGTAAGCTGACCAGCTTTAGTGAGTCCCAAAGCTAGAAAAAATAAGGGCTCAAGCGAAGCGTTTGAATTACGTGGGAAAAAGTGGGATTGAGGTAAAGAAAAATATCAGCTTTGCTTTTATAACTTTCTGTTTACATGCTTTGCTTACTGAATAACCAATGAATATTTACAATTTTTAAGGCATTTTTATCCTCTTTGTAAAATTTACCTAGCCGTGTAGTAATAGTTACTGTTTATTTTAAAATACTAATTATCAAAAATTAAAAACTACAAACAAAACCTATCAAATTCAGTCAGTTAAAATAAATAACAAGTTTGGTTTAATCATTGCATCATCTAAATCACTATTTAAATTTTTAACTTATTAAGGATTGATTATGGCTACTGCAACGAATACGAAACCAAATACAACTTCAGATGTTAAGCCTGACGTTAAACTAACAAATACTGAGTCTCCTCTTACAGAGAAAGCAACATCAGCGGCGCACGATGCTGTAGATGCACTTTCTAGCAAAGCTGCAACAGCTGAAAGCAGTGTGCGTAAAGGAGCTTCTAGCTCAGCAGATGCATTGAGCGAAAAACAACTTATCGCACGTGAAAAACTAAGCGAATGTACTGCAAAAACTCGTGCTTTTGCTTCTGAAAATCCATTAGCAACTGCGGGTATTGCTTTTGCTGCGGGTATGCTAATCACATCACTACTTCGTCGTAAGTAATTAGTGATGAATAACCCACAAACAACAGCAACCAAGGATGGTAATGCGCAAGACCAAACTACTGAGCAACATAGACAAAAGGACGATTGGCAAGATCATGTTGCAATGCTTTTAGAGTATTCTAAGCAGCTCAAGGATGATTACCAAACTCAAGGAAAGATCACCCACCAGCTTGCTAAAGCTGAATGGCGGTTATCGCTTAGATCGCTTGCATTGATCACTATATTTTTAGGATGCTTTGCCAGTGGTTTGGTTTTGTTGTGGGCAGGATTTCTAGGTGCTGTTGGATACGGTGTATACGATGTTTTTGGGTCGGTATGGCTAAGTATTGCAACAGCTACTTTGCTACAAGTTGCTTGTTTAATATGGCTTTGGAAAAATACAGTTTACTTAAGCAATAAAATTGGCTTTAGTAAAACGCTTAAAAGTTTAAAGCAGCTATTTAACCTACAAGGAAATTAGTATGTTAGTTAACTACTTAATTAAAGCACCTAATGAAAACGTTGATGCTCTAAGTAAGCAAATGGATACGCGCAGTGAATTGAAACGCCAACATCATGCAGCGTTCCAATATAGACTAAAGCGTTTTGCCGTAACCAAAGTTGGGCTTTCAAGTGCCTTTATCGCAGGTGCAGCAGTACAAGCGGGTAAAAGCGAAACCAGCTTCGTAAGAAAATACGGCTGGCTAGTGAACTTAATAGCTTAAGCGCTAAACATTTCTACCGTGATCAGATAAGTAATCAATACTTGGACCACTTGGCACAACTTGTGTTGGGTTGATCATTGTGTGACTAAAATAGTAATGACGCTTAATATGATAAAAATCAACTGTTTCAGCCACTCCTTTAACTTGATATAGCTCCCTAAGGTATCCACTTAATGCAGGATAGCTTTCAATTGTGCGTAAATTACATTTAAAATGGCCAACGTACACACTATCAAACCGAATGAGTGTAGTGAATAGTCGCCAATCTGCCTCGGTGAGCCTATTACCTGTTAAATAACGCTGCTTGCTCAGTATCCCTTCTACTTTATCGAGTGCTTTGAATAAATCGTTAAACGCCTCTTCGTATGCATCTTGAGTTGTTGCGAATCCCGTACGATAAACACCATTATTTATATTTTGATAAATCAACGCATTTAATTCATCAATTTTTGGTCGTAGTGCCTCTGGGTAGTAATCATCGTTATTACCTGTTAATTCATTAAATGCACTATTGAACATACGTATAATATCGGCAGACTCATTACTGACAATTTTATTTAGCTTTTTATCCCACAATACGGGTACGGTAACTCGCCCGGAATACTTAGGATTATTTTTTATATACACTTGATGTAAGTAGTTACTATTAGATAAAGCATCACCAGTACTGTGGTTTTGCGTATCAAAAGCCCAACCACTATCAAGCATATCAGGGCTAACAACCGACACCGTAATTAAATCTTGCAACCCTTTTAACGCTCTAAATATAAGCGTTCGATGCGCCCAAGGACACGCAAGTGACACATATAAATGATACCTGTTCGCTTGTGCTTTAAATCCGGCCTCGCCCGTTATTCCAGCGCTACCATCAACAGTTACCCAGTGACGTAACTGCGCCGTTTCGCGTTCAAACTTACCGTTACTTGAATCTGTGTCGTACCATTTATCTTGCCATTGGCCGTTAACTAATAATCCCATAAAACTCTCCTAAAAATACCGTTATATTTTGCCAAACTCACCGTTTTGATAATCACGCACTGCTTGCTGTACTTCTGCTTGCGTCGTCATTACAAACGGCCCCATATGAGCAATAGGTTGATTAAGTGGATCGCCTGCTAAAACCAAAACACCAGCGCCGTGCTCAGAGCTAATATTAATATCACTGCCTGGTTCTAAAATAAGTAACTTACCCGCTGGTATTGTTTGATTGTCGCTCATTATTAGTGAGCCGCTATGAATATAAAGCATTACTTTTTGTTGGCTAAGAGGCTCTAAATAAGTGCTTTTACCAGCAGGTAATGTAATATCAGCGAGCGCCGCATTAGCAGCTAAACTTTGCAGCTCGCTTGCAAGCGTTTCACTTTCGAACTGCCACGATCCCGCAAGTGCTTTTAACGTCACGCCTTGCGTATTTGTAAAACTAGGAGCTGGGTTTTTAGTCGTATCTTGATAACGTGAATCACGCATTTTTTCTGCGCTTGGCATGTTTATCCAAATTTGAAAGCCATGCAGACCATCTATAGCATCAGCGAGTGGCATTTCACTGTGCATGACGCCGCGCCCTGTGCTCATCCATTGCACATCGCCTGCTTTAATTGCTTCTTTGTTACCCATTTGGTCACGATGTTCAAAGCCACCTTTTAGAATATAAGTAAACGTTTCAATTCCTCGGTGCGGATGCTCTGGAAAGCCTCCCATATAATCTTTTTTGTCGTCTGACTTAAGTTCATCAATCATCAAAAACGGATCTAAATATTTACCATCAAACCCAGGTATACGGCTAATGCTCACGCCATCGCCATCTTGAGTTGCATAAGCTGTAAGTATTTTTGATATTTTCATTTTTTAATTCACTCTAAAGAATAAGTTTATGAGGCTATTAAATCATTCATTAAACAAAATAACTATGTCTTTAAATCGAGCTTAAGGTTCTATAAAATAGAACGACATTGATTCATTGGTTACATTTTCAACCTTATAATTACTATGGTTATTTGGAGTGAATTTGGCTACAATTGTTATTGCAAAATACGAAACTAAGGAATGGTTATTTTTACTTATTCTCTCAAACATCAGCTTTATCGTTTGCTTATATTGCTAAGTATTCCGGGCACCGCTGTAATTATTTTTACTCTGCTGCTTGAACGCCACCACTCTATTGAGCAAAGTGAAAAAAAAGTAGAAAACATTGCTAAGCAATTAATTTTACAGCAAAAGCACTTAGTCGATGATATTGACCGTTTAGCGCGTTATTTGGCTAAAGAGGAAAGTAAGAAAGAAAATCTAGCTACGTCATGCCCTAATTATTTTAATCAATTTAGAGCTATTTATGCCCATATTGCCAATATCGGGATTATAGATCCAAATGGCATTGTTATGTGTACAACAAGCGGATTAACCAAAACAATAAGTATTGCAGATCGTGCGTATTTTCAAAATGCCTTAAAAAGTAACCAATTGTCAGTAGGTTATTTTCAGCACGGAAGAAACTTGCAAAAAAACACCCTTAACTTTGCGTTACCTATCATTAATAAAAAAAATGTAATTCAGGGCGTTGTAGTTATCGTTGTTGCGCTTGACTGGTGGAACAATGCTTTTAATAATATTGAACTGCCACCTGGCTCTATTGCTGCAATCGCTGATTCTAATGGAAAAATTTTAGCGCGTTACCCACCAACAACTGCAGCCCTTGGCGATAATATTGCAAAGACTTTATTAGCAACTGATTCTTCGATTGATAATGAGGCATCAACAAAAATAAAATCTATTAAGGGTGAAGATCGAATGCTTCATCACTCTATTATTTATAAAGATCCGAGTAATAACAGCTTAAATATATATATTGCACTTCCTATTACACATGCTTTAAAGCAAATAAATAATAATTTTTTTATAGCGATTGGTGTGTTTATTTTATCACTGCTAGTGCTATGTTTAATTGCACGTAAGCTGCTTAAAACCAGCATTATCGACCCAATTAATAATCTAACAAATGCAACAAACGTGTTGGCTAAAGGCGAAATGCCGTCACAAAAAATACAGCCAAATAATCCAGAGCTAAATACTCTCTATCAGCGCTTTAAATCAATGGCGCAAACCAGGTTAACAGCCGAGGCTAATTTAAAAAACAAGCACGATGAGCTTACCAGCTTGCTTAATACTCTACCCGACAGTTACGTTAGAATTAACATCCATGGCGATATTCTCAACATAACGGGGCAATTTAAGCCTCAAGTAAACCCAAACAGCACTGCAGCACCTCATTTATCATCAATACTTTCTCACAACAATGTGCAGCTTTTGTTATCGCAGTTATCTAAGCTTGATGTTTCGAGTAATTTAGAATTTACACTCGAAAAATCAGATCCTAAACGTAGCTTTGAAGCACGTATTAGTGCAATGCAAAGTATAAATGAATACGTTGTTGTGCTAAGGGATATAACACAACGAAAAATAAATGAAGAAGCACTCCACCTTGCCTTGCTAGTGTATAACAACAGTAGTGAAGGCATGATAATCACCGATCCAGCGGGTATAATATTTGATGTAAACCCTGCGTTTTGCAAAACGACTTTATATAGTAAAGAAGAAGTTATTGGGCGCTCCTCTTCAATTCTTTCATCAGGAAAACATGATAAGAATTTTTACAATAAAATGTGGTCTGAATTACAGCAAACAGGCCGCTGGCAAGGCGAGGTTATTAACCGTAAAAAGAACGGGCAGCTTTACTCTGAGTGGCTCACAATCGATACGGTTTATGATACAAACAACGCACCTATTCGTCGAATCGCGATATTTACAGACCTCACTGAGAAAAAACAAGCCGATGAAACAATTTGGCGACAAGCTCACTATGATCACCTAACTGACTTACCAAATCGTTTAGAGTTAAAGGAGCGATTAAATCAACGATTTTCAAGCATTGTTACTCCCGACAATCAATTGGTTGTCATGCTTTTAGATATAGATCACTTTAAAGATATTAATGACACATTAGGCCATCACTATGGCGATAACTTATTAAAACTCGTATCGCAACGCATAGTTCAGTCGGCAAAAAATGCTGAGTTTGTGGCACGTATTGGTGGTGATGAGTTTGTTATTGTGTTTAATCGTATAAAAAGTACGCGTCATATTAATCAAATTGCCAGTAATATTTTGCTTAGCCTATCGTCGGCTTTGCATCTTGAAAACGAAGAGTTATTTATTAGCGCCAGCATGGGCATAGCATGCGCCCCTAATGATGGTGAAAATACTGAACAGCTTTTAAAAGCAGCCGATCAGGCTATGTATAAAGCAAAAAGTAATGGTCGTAACTGTTTTGAGTTTTTCTCTGCTGACATGCGCGAATATGCACACGCGCGCATGGTGCTATTAAAAGACTTACGAAGTGCCATTGAACTTGAACAATTTGAATTGTTTTATCAGCCCATTGTTGCTTTGAATGATTTACATATTCATAAAGCTGAAGCACTTATTCGTTGGCAACATCCCGAAAAAGGCCTAATTAGCCCTGTCGCATTTATTTCACTTGCTGAAGAGACCAGGCAAATAAATGCAATTGGCCAATTTGTATTTGCTCAAACCTTGCAAACGCTTAACGATATAAAAACCCTAACCGATGATACTTTTCAAATAAGTGTAAACGTGTCGCCAGTGCAGTTATCCACGCCAGAGAGTGGTATAGATGAATGGTACGATATGCTAAAAGCTGCAAAATTACCTGCATCCTCAATTGTGGCAGAAATAACTGAAGGCCTAATGATTAACCCCGAAGCATTAACGCAACGTCGCTTAAAAGAAATAGTAAAATCAGGTATGCAGCTTGCCCTTGATGATTTTGGTACAGGATATTCGTCACTCGCTTACTTACAAGAAATGGATACCGATTATTTAAAAATAGATAAACGTTTTGTTGATAATATCCAAGTAGGCAGTCAAGAACTTGCACTGTGTGAAGCAATAATTGTTATGGCGCATCAACTGGGCTTAAAAGTAATCGCCGAAGGAATTGAAACTAAATTACAAATGCAGCTATTACTTGAAGCCGGATGTGATTACGGACAAGGTTATTTATTTTCAAGACCTTTAAATAAAAGCAGCTTTATGGCACTTCTATCTGATAAAAAAGTCGCTTTATTAAAATAAATAAACAAAAAATTACTGTTACGCAATAAATAATGCGTCTGCGCGGTCAAGTTAAGCAATCAGATATAAGTAGTAACAGGATTTAAAAATGGCAAAAGCAACATTAGAGCAATGGCGAATGTTTAAAGCGGTTGTGGATCACGGCGGATTTGCAGGCGCAAGTGCGGCTGTACATAAAAGTCAGTCAACCGTACACCATGCTGTTCAAAAACTTGAAGCCGCCTTGCAAATTAAGTTGCTTGAAGTAAAAGGTCGTAAAGCATTTTTAACCGATAGCGGTAAACTAATTTTACGCAGAGCTGAATTTTTAATTGAAGAAGCAACTAAAATAGAATCGGTAGCGAGCACACTAAGCGAAGGCGTAGAAAGCACATTAAAAATAGCTGTTGATGAAGTTTTTCCACACACCATTTTATACCAGGCACTTGCTAAAACGAGTGAACTTTACCCGCTTTTAAAGATTGATTTAGTAGAAAGCGTGCTAACCGGTGCAAACGAATTACTACATAACTCAGTGGTTGATTTAGCCATTTCATCAATTCCTATCTATGGAATTAGTTGCAGTACGTTATGCGATATAGAGTTTATAGCCGTTGCGCATAAAGACCATGTATTACACCAACAAACTGAACAACTCAACTTTCGCGATTTAAAGCTACACCGGCAAATAGTAGTTCGCGACTCAGCAATCCACACCAGTCACAATGATGGCTGGTTAGGTGCTGATATGCGCTGGACAGTCAGCCATTTACGCAACTCTATTGATATGGTTAGTCAAAATTTGGGTTACGCTTGGCTGCCAAAAACACAAATAGCACATTTAATTGAAGATAAAACGCTCATCCCACTTAATTTAGACCAAGGTACAACCCGTACCCTTAATTTATATTTAATGTGCAACGACAACGACAGGCTTGGTCCTGCAGCACAAGAGTTTAAAGAGCAGCTTATAGCTCTCACTAACTTTAGCTAATAGCTATTCGTTTTTTACATCGAGGTGATCTGCCACATAGGCGCCTCGCTGCCCACGCTCTTTAGCTGGGCCTATAGTACTGTCTTTACCTGTTTGCTGCTCAGTAGCTGCATTAATAACAGCACCTAATGTGATTATATAAGCGCTGATATACAACCACATCAACATGATCACTACACCACCTAGTGAGCCGTAAGTTTCGTTGTAACTAGAAAAACGCGACACATAAAAAGAAAAACCTATAGATGCCAAAATCCAAAGTACAGTAGCAATAGACGAACCCATCGTGATCCAACGCCATTTGGCCGGTTTACGGTGTGGGGCATAACGATATAAAAGTACCAATGCAAAATTAAAGGTAAAAGCTAATAATGGCCAAGAGATGAGTTTAATTAATAAATCTATACTTTCTTTTAGCCCCACTAAATTAAGCACAATAGGTAAAATACCAATAATTAATAACGCAAAAATTGCGACAACAATCGCCCCTACCGAAAATAAAAAGCGTACTAATTGAGCTTTAAAAAATGAACGTTTATCATATTCACGATAACTAATATTACACGCAGTAATAAGTGCTTGGCTGCCCTTAGAACTACTCCAAATGGTAAGTATAAGCGTACCAATTGCACTTAAGCTCAAGCTGGCACTTGATGTTTTTGCAAGGCTAGAAACCTGAGATAAGATTAGTTCACTGGTACTTGGTGGGAGCAAAGTAACTATTTTACTTAAATGATCACTAATATCTGCAGGGGATGAAAAGTATGCATACACAGATACCATCGCCGCAATGGCCGGAAAAATAGCAAGTAACGCATAAAATGCCACACCCGCTGCCACTATAGATAAGTTATCTTCACTCATTTGCTTAAAAATGCGCTTAACAATATCCCACCAACCTATAAAAGGGATATGACCAGGCTGCTCAGCTTGCTGTCCTCGTTTAGCTTCTTTCATTCTAAACCTCAATATTTGTATTACATTACTACAGCAAAATGTTTGCCAAGTTAAATAAAGTATTTGGTACTAAACTTGCTGTTACCTAATATTAACGATTATAAAAACCAAACACGGACGATAAGCCATGCCTAGTAGCCAATCAAACATTATAGCTTTAAACAATACGCCTCCCAGCACGCAAAGTTTTCAAGGCGATGTGTTTACGTGGCAGTTTTTTCATGAACAAGCTGTGCAATTACTTCATGCAACAGCGCAAATATTACCCACACTATTACTCGGTATAATACTTTTAGCATTAAGCTATTTAATTGCAGGGCCACTTTCTCGATTGCTTATAAAGCCTATTGACTACATGACTGACAGTAAACTAGTTCATTTAGTTGTAAGGCGCAGCATAAGCACTTTAATTATTTTATTTGGCGTGTACTTATTCCTGCGTTTAGCAGGGCTTACCGAGTTTGCTGTCGCCATTATGAGTGGCACGGGACTAATAGGACTTATATTAGGTTTTGCCTTTAGAGACATAGCTGAGAACTTTATCGCCAGTTTATTACTGAGCATACAAAGGCCTTTTAAAATCGACGATGTAATTGAAGTAGACAATCGTTTAGGTATTGTTAAAAAAGTAACCGCAAGAGCAACCACACTTGTTGATTACGATGGCAATCATATTCAAATACCCAATGCGACGGTATATAAAAATACTATTAAAAACCTGACTGCCAATCCAAAAATGCGCGGAAAAGTAGAAATTGGTATTGGCTATGATAACGATATACGTAGCGCACAAACCCTCGCCCTAGCTATTGCCAATCAACAAAATGCGGTGCTTAGCGATCCACCTGCGCAGGTTTTAATAAAAAACTTAGGCTCATCTACTATTAACTTCGTTTTGTATTTTTGGGTTAATAGCGAGCAACACAGTCCATTAAAAGTAGCTTCCCAGCTTATGCGCGAATTAGTCAATGAGTTCACAAAACAAAACATCAGCATGCCTGATGACGCACGAGAGAGAATTATACTCACCGACCCTAATGAAAATGTTTCTAGTATAGGGGAAGAACAACCATCGCAAATACAAAACGAAAAGAATGAAACAGTTGATCAAACTAAAACACTTGATGATGTAAGCAGTGATACCGACGAAATACGTGAACAAGCAGAGCAATCTCGCGATCCAGAACAAGGTAAAAATATTATTTAAAGATGCTGAAGTTGTATTAACTAAAATTTAGACACAAAAAAGCCCGCAGTGTTAACTGCGGGCTTTTTATTGAATGAGTGAGTCAGCCTATAAGCCGGGTTTTGTCCTTTCCGAAGAAAGTGATAATCATTCGTCTAGGCCATAAATCGCTCTATGGCTCAAGCAACCTACCCGGTTCTCACGTGGGCCACGCGTTCATTATTTAAAATGATAGAACCCTATTTGGTCTTGCTCCGAGTGGAGTTTACCTTGCAACCGACTATTACTAGCGGCCCGGTGCGCTCTTACCGCACCCTTTCACCCTTACCAATCGAGATTGGCGGTCTCCTCTCTGCTGCACTTGTCGTAGGCTCACGCCCCCCAGCCGTTAGCTGGCACTCTGCCCTATGGAGCCCGGACTTTCCTCCCCCTGATCATTTTCGTCACAGGCAGCGATCATCTTGGCTGACTCGGCGCGCAGTATACATGAGGCTAATACTAAGCGCAGTAAAATTTACTCTTTTTCTTCAATAATTGTTTTATATAAAGCGTTTTTCTTCATACCAAAGTATTCGGCTACAACGCCACAGGCTTTTTTCATTGGCATTTCACTCTCAAGAAGTGCCAGCATTTTGCGCGCTTCTGGCGGAACATCGTCTATTTGCTTTGGTTTACCCGCAAGCATAAGCACTATTTCGCCGCGCTGCTTGGTAGGATCATCAGTTAAAAATTGTTTAAGCTCACTTACACTACCATTAAAAAATGTTTCAAAGGTTTTGGTTAGCTCTTTAGCAAACACGACTTGCTGCTCATCACCAAGGGCTAGTGCTAAATCATCAAGGCTTGCCATAATACGGTGCGTACTTTCGTACATTATGCTGGTAATGCCTGAGTTAACAGCTTCGGTAAAAAAGTCTTGGCGAGCTTTGCTTTTAGCTGGCGTGAAACCAATAAACTGAAAGCGGTCAGTTGGTAAGCCTGAACAACATACGGCTGTAATTGCAGCACATGCACCTGGAACAGGTGTAACATGAGCGCCTTGTTCGCGACATAGATTTACCACAGCGTAGCCTGGATCACTAATTAGCGGTGTACCAGCGTCAGATACTAAAGCAATATTTAAACCTTGATTAAGTTGATCAATAATTTGCTGTGCTTTTTGCTTTTCGTTGTGGTCGTGTAATGCAAACGTTTTTGCCTTAATTCCAAAGTGGCTAAGTAGCTTGCCGGTATGGCGAGTGTCTTCAGCAGCTATTAAGTCAACTTGCGATAATGTCGCAATGGCACGGTGACTTAAGTCGTCATAATTGCCAATTGGGGTGGCAACAATGTAAAGAGTGCCAATTTTCTGTGAATTCTCCTCATTTAACATTGAGGTCTCCTGCGTCAGTCAGTAATATAAGCAAATCGCGTTAACGTATTGGGAAATCATTGTGCGACTTAAACTAGTTAGTCTATTAATTATATTGTCAGGGTTATCGGCGTGTAGCACAACCGAAAAACCAACTAAAAACAGCGATAACGTAAGTAACCGCACTAATGCTCTGCAAAATCAGGCAACCAGTGCGCAATCTATCTACCAATTGGCGCAAAACCGCCAAGGTGCCGATAAAATACAGTTATTGTATAGTGCCCGTGATGCTGCGATTAGTGAGCAAAATTGGCCTTTGTTAGAGAGAATTGGTAATGAGCTTGAATTAACCGCAAGTGTTGATCAAATCCAAAACCGTCTTTATATTGCATTTGCACAAAAACAACAGAATAAGAATGATCAAGCTTTGGTGATTTTACAATCGCTAGACGGACAACTTACTCAACCTGAGCATTTTGCATGGCATCAGTTTTTAACAGCCAGTATTTATGCATCGCAAAATTTTCCTAAAAAAGCTACCCCCTACTTCTTTAGAGCCTCTGAAACAGCAACAAAAAACAATATAGAAATCCCTCAGCTCAATCAAAATTTGTGGGATAACTTAAAACAGCTCTCTTCATATGCGCTTGAACGTTTTAACCGTGGTTCGGTTATCCAGCAAGGCTGGGTAAACCTTGGTCTATACTATCAAGTATATGCAAGTAGCGGCGTGGAGCTAGACCAAGCAATTAATAATTGGCGCAGACGCTATATTGGGCATCCGGCTTTTTCTGTATTACCTGAACAGGACGAAATGCTTACTGAGCTCGCCCCTATTAATATAGAGCGTTTAGTTGTGTTGTTTCCACAATCAGGCCCTAACGAACGCTTAGGTGATGCGCTTAAAGCCGGTGTGTTAGCTGCACTTGATACGCAAACTATCAACGACACTATTTTTATTGATGAAAACCTAAGCACTGAGGAAATCGCAGCGCAACTTGAAGAAATAAAGCCTGATTTTGTAATTGGTCCTCTACTTAAAGCAAATATTGATAAACTAGCCAATGCACAAACTCTTATTGATACTCCGGTACTGCATTTAAACACTTTTGATGGTGAGCGCATTTCGCTTCAGCATTATTACTTTGCATTGAACCCTGAGCACGAAGTACAGCAAGCTCTGGAACACTTTTTAACTAAGGGCTATCAAAAGCCTATGCTGCTTGCGCCAAATAATGCAAATGGCCAACGTTTAGTTGATTATTTTAACCTACAGTGGCAACGCTACAGCGAAACCAAGCCACAAATCGGTTTTTATAACGATAAAAAAGATATGCCGAACACAATTACCAGCTTATTAGAAGTTGATAAGTCAAAAGATCGCATACAAACAGTTAAAGCATTATTTAAGCAAGAAGTAGAAAACGAAACGCGTTCACGCAGTGATATAGACGTTATTTATATTTTGGGTGATGCAATAGAAACTCGCTTAATTAAACCTTACCTTGATGTAAACGTCAGTACATTTGCTGATCGTATCCCACTTTATGCAAGCTCTAAAAGTCATAGTAAACAAATTGACAGTACAGACAAAGGCGACTTAGACGGCCTATACTTCACTGAATTACCGTGGATGCTTGATTCACAAATTAAACAACATAATTTACGCCAGCAGTACAACTCTCTATGGCCTGAGCAAATTGATATTAGCCAACGCTTATTTGCAATGGCGTACGATGCAGTATCAATATTACATGACATTAGACAGTTAAGCGTAATGCCAGGCAACCAATATAGTGGTTTAAGCGGTAAGCTATCTGTTAATACCAGCGGCCATATAGAACGTATGCTCGACTGGGCTCAATATACAAACCGTCGCATTAAGCCTGTGCAATTAGAAACACAACGCCCGGTACCATTGTTTATGCAATCAGCGGGTGATATACAAACTATAAATTAAACTTTATTAAGTTAAGGGGGCGGCATGTCGTGGTTTAAAGAGCTGTGGCACAATAGTCGCGAAAAAGGCCAGTATTATGAGCTTGAAGCGCAAAAATACTTAGTTACTCAGGGCTTAACACCCATTGAACGTAATTATTACTGCCCCTTTGGCGAGCTTGATGTCATTATGAAAGAAGGCGACACCCTTGTATTCATTGAGGTCAAGTTTCGCAAAAATAATGCCCGTGGCGGTGCCAACTATGCACTTAGCCCACAAAAACAAGCTCGATTAAAACGTAGTATTTATCATTACTTAGCAGCTAAAAATTTAACTAACCAAGCACTAAGAATTGATTATGTAGCCATTACAGGAGAAGCATCTCCTAATATTAATTGGCTTAAAAATGTATTTTAAACGCAAATACAAAGATAAATTATTGGTAGGCTATGCAAGACACAATTAAAGAAATTTTTACAGAAAGCATTCAAGTTCAAATCGCTGCTGGTGAAGTGCTACCTAGTGCGCTTGAGTCAGCTGCATTTACTATTGCACAAAGTCTGATCAACGGAAATAAACTCATTTGCTGCGGTACTGCTAATTGCCACATGCTCGCCCAGCACATGGCGGGTGTATTGGTTAATCACTATGAAACCGAGCGTCCTTGTTTGCCGGCAATTGCTCTATCGCAAGAAAACGTTAACCTTGGACAAAGTACTCAGGTAGACGATCACGATACATTTGCTCGTCAAGTCCGCGCTTTTGCCCAGCAAGGTGATTTATTGCTTGTACTGGCTATTAACGGTAACGAAAAACATGTTATTTCTGCCGTTGAAGCTGCACTAACTAAAGATATGAAGGTCATAGTTATGGTTGGTGATGATGGTGGCGAGTTGGTTGGCCTACTTGGCCCTAACGATGTTGAAATTAGATCCCCATCTAAACGCCCTAGCCGCATTATCGAATCCCATTTAGTTAACTTACATTGTTTAAGCGAACTTGTTGATTTAACGCTTTTCCCTCAGGATGAAAATTATGTTTAAACGCTCTCTTATTGTTTTAGGTACTGTTGTATTACTACAAGGCTGCGCAGCTGCTGTTGTTGCAGGTACAGCCAGTGCAGTAACTGCAGCGAACGATCGCCGTACCATTGGCTCTCAAATTGACGATAACAATATTGAAATAAAAGCGAGTATTGCACTTAGCGAAGTAGAACGCCTTGAAAAGTTTGCCAATATAAGCGCTGTAAGCGTTAACGGTATTGTTTTACTTGTAGGCCAAGTATCTAATGAAGAAATGAGAAACGAAGCACAGCGTACCATTGAGGGCGTTTCAGGTATTCGTAAGATACATAACCAAATTCGTATTGGCTCAAATATTGGCATTACTACACAAACGCATGACTCTTGGTTAACTTCTAAAGTAAAAGCTCAGCTACTAACAGCAAAAGACATTAGCAGTAATAACATTAAAGTAGTTACTGAAAACGCTGAAGTATTTTTAATGGGTTTAGTATCTGACTCTGAGTCTACTCAAGCTGTAAACATTGCCCGAAATGTATCTGGCGTAGAGCGTGTAATTAAAGTATTTGAATACTTGTAAACACAAAATACAGACATAAAAAAACCGCTTATTAAGCGGTTTTTTTTTGCATTTACTTATTATTTAATAACGCGTAAATGAGAGCCTTTTTTCTTCTGTGGCTTTTCTGGTGGTGTTTCATCAATAAATTCAGCTGATGAATCAACACTTTCAAGCTCAGGCACAAAATCGTCTTCGTCCTCTAAAAACTCATCTGCAGTAAAGACTGTTCCTTCGCCATTTTCACGCGCGTATATTGCAAGCACAGCACCTAGAGGCACATACACTTGCATCGGCTGACCACCAAAGCGCGCATTGAAGCTAAGTTGGGTTAAGTCTAACGAAAACTGTGTGACCGCTGATGGACTTATGTTTAAAACAATTTGTCCGTCTTGAACAAACTGTGTTGGCACTTGTACATTTGCAAACCCAGCGTCTACCACTAAATGCGGTGTACACTCGTTATCGACTATCCAATCAAAAAAAGCACGTAATAAATAAGGACGATTAGGCGTCATTATAAACGGATCTCACGCTCAGCTTCAGTTAAAGAGGCTTGGAATGACTCACGTTCAAATAAACGGATCATATACTCTTTAAGCTCTTTAGAACCTGCACCATTAAGCTCAATACCAAACTCTGGTAAACGCCATAATAGTGGAGCTAAATAACAATCTACTAAGCTAAACTCTTCACTCATAAAGTAAGGTGCTTCGCTAAAAATAGGTGCTACAGCAAGTAATGCTTCTGTTAGCTCTTTACGAGCTTGAGCAGCATCTGACGTGTTGTTACTGATTTTGTCAGCTAGGCTGTACCAATCAGTATCAATACGATGCATCATTAAGCGGCTACGACCACGCATTACCGGGTAAACAGGCATTAGTGGAGGATGAGGAAAACGCTCATCAAGGTATTCCATGATGATGTTTGCCTGGTATAAACCAAGCTCACGGTCAATCAGTGTTGGCACTGTGCCGTAAGGGTTAATTTCGTGAAGTGCTTCTGGCAAGTTATCTTTTTCAGCCAAATGAATATCTACACTTACACCTTTTTCCGCAAGTACAATACGTACTTGGTGGCTATACATACAGTTAGCACCAGAAAAAAGGGTCATTACAGGGCGCTTATTGGCAGCTACGGCCATGCCTATACCTCCATTAAATAACTAAAACAGCAAAAGGGGCTTAAGCCCCTATTGCAAAATTACCTTTAAAAATGTTCAACTTAATGAACATCTCTCCAGTATTCTTTCTTAAGCATAAATGCCAAGATAAATAGAATTATTAAGAATCCTATTACCTTAATACCTAGCGCTTCCGATTCAAGACGTGAAGGTTCACCCACGTACTCAAGGAAGTTTGTTAAATCACGAGCCGCTTGGTCGTATTCATCTACGCTTAATTCACCCGTACCATCAGTTTCAGTAGCAATAACTTTGGTCACAGTGTGGCCATGTTCTTCTACTTCTTTAGTGATAGGCGTTGGTAAACCTTGTAGTTCTTGAAGAACATGAGGCATACCTACCGATGGAAAAACAATATTGTTAACTCCAAACGGGCGAGATTCATCTTTATAAAACGATTTTAGGTACGTGTAAATATAATCTGGTGATTTTACACGTGCAATAAGAGTTAAATCCGGCGGAGCCGCACCAAACCATTTTGCTGCATCGTCTTTTGTAATTGCGTTTGTGATATGGCTACCGACTTTAGAGCCGTCAAAAATTAACTGCTCTAAACCAACTTCTGTTGGGATACCGATATCACGAAAAGTACGCTCATAACGTTGATACTGCATTTGGTGACAACCAAGACAGTAGTTCATGAACAACTTTGCACCGCGTTGTAAAGATGGTTGATCAGTAAGGTCGTTATTCGCTTCCATTAAAGGAACCGACGGACCTGCTGCCATAACCATGTTAGGCAACAAGTTTACTGATAAAGCAAATAAACCAATAATAAGCTTCTTCATCATTTCGTTAACCTCTCTGGCAATGGCTTAGTTTTTTCGTTCTTACTGTATACAAACAACAGTACGAAGAACATAAAGTAAGTCACAGTACAGATTTGAGAAATAATCGTTTTCATATCAGTTTGTGGAGTTGCACCCACCCAACCAAGAAGAACGAAAGTTACAACAAAGCCTGCAATGTTCCATTTATGGAAACCACAACGGTAACGAACCGATTTAACTCTACCACGGTCAATCCAAGGTAGTAATGCAAGTACTACAATCGATGCACCCATCGCCGCAACACCGATTAGCTTATCAGGGATTGCACGTAAGATTGCATAGAATGGCGTAAAGTACCAAACCGGGAAAATATGCTCAGGTGTCTTAAGTGGGTTAGCTGCCTCGAAGTTTGGACCTTCTAAAAAGAAGCCATTCATCGCCGGCATAAAGAACACAACCCAACAAAACAGTATTAAGAAACCAACCACACCCACAATATCTTTAACTGTGTAGTAAGGGTGGAACGGTATCGCATCAACAATGTCTTTTTTGTTAGTGTAATACTCATGGAATTTAAATTTAGGCTTATCTTCTTCAGCTACTGAGCCTTTCTTACGTTTAATCTCAATACCTTCAGGGTTATTTGAACCCACTTCGTGTAGAGCAACAATGTGTAAGAAAACTAAGATTACAATAACCAGTGGTAGTGCAATTACATGTAATGCAAAGAAGCGATTAAGCGTTGCACCTGATATTACGTAGTCACCACGGATCCAAAGTGTTAAGTCATCACCAATAACCGGAATAGCACCGAATAATGAAATGATTACTTGTGCGCCCCAGAACGACATTTGGCCCCATGGTAATAAGTATCCCATGAATGCTTCAGCCATTAGCGCTAAGAAAATGAACATACCAAATAACCACAGTAATTCACGCGGTTTTTGGTAAGAACCGTAGATCATGCCACGGAACATATGCATATATACAACGATGAAAAACGCTGATGCACCTGTTGAGTGCAAGTAACGTAGTAACCAGCCATATTCTACATCACGCATGATGTACTCTACCGAGGCAAAAGCACCTTCAGCAGACGGAACAAAGTTCATCGTCAACCAAATACCTGTTAGTATTTGGTTGACTAGTACTAACATGGCTAGTGAGCCAAAAAAGTACCAGAAGTTAAAGTTTTTAGGTGCTGGATACTGTGCAATGTGCATGTTCCAAACACGTGTCATTGGGATTCGGTCGTCTATCCAACCAATAATCTTACCAAACATTAGGCTACCCCTCTTTCTTCGCCCACTAAAATAGTGGTGTCATCTAGAAAAGTATAAGGTGGTATTTCTAAGTTTAATGGTGCAGGTACCGATTGAAATACTCGACCAGCCATATCAAATTTAGAACCGTGGCACGGGCAGTAGAAACCGTCATCAGTCCCTTCTACTTTCTCACCAAAATTACCTTGTAAAAAGCCTGGTGAACATCCTAAATGCGTACAAATACCTACAGCCAAAAATATTTCTGGACGTAATGAACGGTAATCATTTGTTGATGATTCTAATTGTTGTGGCTCTTGCGATTGCGGATCACGAAGTTGACCTTCATGTTCTTTCATCTGCTCAAGCATTTTTGGGGTACGTGATACAACCCATACAGGTTTACCACGCCACTCGACACGTATTAATTGTCCAGGCTCAAGTTTGCTGATATCTACTTCTACAGGCGCACCCGCAGATTTAGCTCGCTCACTTGGATTCCAAGACGCAATAAAAGGAACAGCAGCCCCAGCCGCACCAACACCACCTACAACAGAGGTAGCTATGGTTAAAAAGCGACGTCGGCCATTGTCTACAGGCGCATTGCTCATCCACTTATCTCCACTATGATTCTCAACACTTGCTATATTGAGAACATCAGTTACAGCAGGTTAATTATTCGAAATTTTTAAAATAGAAGCGATCATAATTAAAACCCTTGATTAAAACAAGGTTATTCAAAGCCCCATGCTCGAATAAACCTGACTTGATCAAAAATTTGATTAAGCTAGCTCGAGAATAAAGCCGAACGACTATAATAACGCTTCTGTAAAAACAATATACTGACCGAGATCAACACCACTAAGAGGAAACAGTAAAAACTGTACATAGTGTCGTTAAACTCACTCATTTTACTTCCACGCCAATTGTAGCAAAAAATTCCACCAATTAACTGATGGATTTAAACTAATTACGATAATTATTTAACTTTTTTGCAGCTATCTGAGTGTTTTTTAACTTTCGTTCGATTAATACGCAGTTATTAATAAATTTGATCATCATTAATTACAGCAATACCAAGTATGGCGACCGCTATAAACAAATTTAAATTAAGTAGCAAATGTAAACTTTTTGATTTGAAAACAAAAAACCCAGCATAAGCTGGGTTTTTGAATTCTTGATAACGTATAGATTAACGTTTTGAGAACTGTGGACGCTTACGCGCTTTCTTAAGACCCACTTTCTTACGTTCAACTTTACGTGCATCACGTGTAACAAAACCTGCTTTACGAAGTTGTGGACGTAGTGACTCGTCAAACTCCATAAGTGCACGAGTGATACCGTGACGGATAGCACCAGCTTGACCAGTTGTACCACCACCAGAAACGGTGATGTAAAGGTCAAATTTTTCAGTCATATCAACTAGCTCAAGAGCTTGATGAACAACCATGCGTGCTGTTTCGCGACCAAAATACTCTTCTAGAGAGCGTTTGTTGATTACGATGTTACCAGTGCCTGGGCGTAAGAATACGCGAGCACTTGAACTTTTACGACGACCTGTACCGTAGTATTGATTTGCCATGATGGTGCTCCTTAAATGTCTAGAACCTGAGGCTGTTGTGCAGCATGGTTATGCTCAGTACCTGCGTAAACTTTAAGTTTACGGTACATAGCGCGGCCTAAAGGACCACGTGGCAACATGCCTTTTACAGCTTTCTCGATGATCATTTCAGGCTTTGCAGCTTGAAGTTTATCAAAAGTAGTAGACTTAAGGCCACCTGGAAAACCAGAGTGAGCGTAGTACACTTTATCTTTGAATTTGTTACCAGTTACAGTAACTTTTTCAGCGTTGATAACGATGATGTAATCACCAGTATCTACGTGAGGAGTGTATTCAGCTTTATGCTTACCGCGTAGGCGGTGAGCGATTTCAGTAGCGATGCGACCTAAAGTTTTACCTTCAGCGTCAACTACGTACCAGTCACGTTTTACTGTTTCTGGTTTAGCAACAAACGTTTTCATTTATAAAAATCCAATGTTTTTCAATTAAAACCACAAGTAGTTAATATTAACTACTGCTCTAAGTTTGCTATAACCCCTTCGAGTTTTAGACTTTTGCGCCGCTCACAAGTGGCTAGACTATATGAGGACATAGAACGCAACGTGGCAGACGCGGGAGTATACCAGCACTTAAAACACATTGCTACTCGCCGGTTGTTTTTTCCACAAGAAATTTCAGAAATAAGAAGTACTATATATGTACCTCTTTTTTATAGTTGCCCTATTACACATTTACTTACTTATTTAAACTAAATGCTCTCTAGCTAAATATTCTAAGGATTGCATTTCTTGTAAACGACTAATACAACGCTTAAATTCAAAGTTTAAATTACCTTGGGTATAAAGTTCGGTAATAGGTTTTTCAGCCGATATAATTAAAGTTACATGGCGCTCATAAAATTCATCCACTAAAGCAATAAAGCGTCTAGCAGCATCATCATTAGTTTGCCCTAGCTGTTTTACGTTAGAAATAATCACCGTATTGTATAAGCGGCTAATCTCCATGTAATCGACCTGGCTACGTGCTGTTTCGCACAATTCACTAAACTCAAACATCACAACGCATTTAGCTACTTTACGCGTTTTGATTTTTCGCCCTTCTATCTCTATCGGCTCATCTAATTGCCCTGGCTCTGGCGATAACTTATCGAAGTACTCAAATAGGTTCTTATCCGCATCTTCATCTAACGGACTATGAAAAATTTCAGCTTGCTCTAAAGTACGTAATCGGTAATCAATACCTGAATCTACATTAACTATCTCGGTATTTTTTTTAACAAGCTCAATTGCTGGCATAAAACGCGCTCGCTGTAAGCCATTTCTGTAAAGTTCATCAGGCACTATATTAGAGGTTGCTACAAGTACTATGCCCCGTGCAAATAGCGCTTCCATTAAGCCACCTAATAGCATGGCATCAGTAATGTCTTGTACAAAAAACTCATCAAAGCAAATAATGTCTGTTTCTGCTTTAAAAGTGTCAGCAATTTTTTCTAATGGATTAGCCGTATTATTTAGCTTTTTAAGCTCGTTATGCACTCGGTGCATAAATCGATGAAAGTGCACACGCATTTTACGTGTGCCCGGTAATGATTCGTAAAAAGTGTCAACTAAATAAGTTTTACCACGCCCTACTCCCCCCCAAAAGTACAAACCTTTTACAGGCGCAGGTTCTTCTTTACTAAATAGCTTAGCAAAAAAGCCTTTTTGTTTTGGCTTTGTCTGAGTTAGGTCATCGTATAGACGTTGTAAATGGCGCACAGCATTTTCTTGTGCTGCGTCGTGTACAAAGTCATCTCGCTTTAAGTCTTGTTGGTATGTTTGCCAAGGAGTCATATCTATTTACAGTTAAAACACAGTTTAATTTGCAAAGCATATTAACACGCATCATAACTCGGGGTATATTACACTTAGTATGATTTATAATTGAATCGGCATTCGTTAGTTATTTTCCCAAAGGGGTAGTTTTTATGGGCACAGTTATGTGGGTAGGTTTGATTGTTATTGTTGCTGTTGTAGCATTTTTTATTGGTGCATTTGTAACTAAAAAACAGTTCAAACAAGATGAACTAAAAGAGCAAGCGGAACAAGCACAAAGTGCGCTTGAGCAGTATCGCCAAGATGTCGCTGATCATTTAGCGAATACTGGTAAGCTCGTAAATAAAATGAAAGAAAACTATGATCAACTGCTTAGTCACGTTGAAGAAACAAACCAGCTTCTTCTAGAAGATAGAAATAAAGCACCAGCTGAACCTTATTTCTCTAAAGAAACAACCGAACAATTACAAGCATCTTTAAAAGAGCGTCGTTCAGACCGCTCTTCTGCAGAAGCGCAACCAGCTGATTATGTATCAGGTGAATCCGGTTTATTTGCTGGTCAAAATAAAGTTTCAGAACATTCTAAAGCATCTTGATGAACTTTTTTTTGACCCCATAGTCTTTAGATATAACAGCTTTGTTGTTTTATCTTAATAAACCGAAAAGGGCTGCTGTAAAGTAGCCCTTTTTGTTTTGCTTTATCTTAAGTGGAGTTACCCCTGACTATGAAAATGAAATTATCACTTATCAGCGCAGCTATTCTATCTACAAGCTTATTAATGAGCCCTGTAGCATCTTATGCAAAAATGCCAATTGCAGTAAATGGTCAACAACTACCAACTCTTGCCCCCATGCTAGAGAAAATATCTCCAGGTGTTGTAAGTATCCAAGTTTCAGGCTCAAAAGAAGTACGCCGCCGTGCAGATCCGCTTGAATACTTTTTTGGACAGCAACAGCCTCGCAGTCAAAAGCGTCAATTTAGTGGGTTAGGCTCTGGGGTAATTATTGATGCTGATGAGGGTTATGTAGTCACTAATAATCACGTAATCCAAGATGCCGAAAAAATGGTAGTAACCCTCGAAGATGGCCGTGAATTTGAAGCAACTAAAATTGGTACTGATACAGAATCAGACATCGCTCTTTTACAAATAGACGCTGATGACTTAACTGAAATAAAACTCGCAAATTCAGATAGTTTACGAGTGGGCGACTTTGCCGTCGCTATTGGTAACCCATTTGGACTTAGCCACACAGTTACATCTGGTATTGTTAGCGCTCTTGGCCGTAGTGGTTTAAATATTGAGGGCTACGAAGATTTCATTCAAACCGATGCTGCTATCAACCAAGGCAACTCTGGTGGTGCACTAGTTAACTTAAACGGTGAATTGATTGGTATTAACACTGCTATTTTAGGTGCTTCTGGCGGTAACGTGGGTATTGGTTTTGCCATTCCATCAAACATGATGAAAAACTTAGTTGATCAAATTGTTGAACACGGTGAAGTACGCCGAGGTTCGCTGGGTATTTCTGGCCGACCACTTGATGCAGGCCTTGCTAAAGCGCAGCAACTTGACGTTAAACAAGGTGCTTATGTAATGCAAGTAATGGACGACACTGCTGCAAGTAAAGCAGGTATAAAAGCAGGTGACGTAATTGTTAGCATTAATGGCGGTGATATTAGTGGTTTCCATGAACTACGCAGCAAAATTGCTACGCTAGGTGAAGGCCGCGAAATAAAACTTGGTATTTACCGCGATGGTAAAATTAAAACGGTAAAAGTAACTCTTGATGGTGCATCAGGTGTTACAGCGACTGGCGAAGAGCTGCATCCTGCGTTCCAAGGCGCGACACTTGAAAACGTGCAAAAAAATAGTAATAAAGGTGTTGAGGTTACGTCTGTAGACCCTCGCTCACCTTCTGCCCGTGTTGGCCTTGAAGAAGGTGATATTATTATGCAAGTGAATCGCCAACGAGTAGAGACTATTCGTGATATGAATAAGATTATCGAAAACACTAAAGGTAATATCGTACTTGGCGTACAACGTGGTCGTGAGTCTATATTTATTTTAATTCAGTAATAAATAGCACTATTAATGTAATAAAAATAACAGTGGCACTTGCCGCTGTTATTTTTTTATGTCATCATAAAGAGATTGCTCACTTACATAATAAGAAAACTGTGCTGAAATTAATAAAATTTATTCTCCCCCCTTTATTTGCAGGTCTAAGTATTGCTTTTTTAGTGGTTTTTTTCAGCCCTAATATGCGAGCCGCCTTACTCCCTAATGTTCCCCTTCCAAGCGCGATGAGTGCGAGTCACCTGAGTTTTTCTGATGCAGTTAAACGAGCAGCTCCTTCTGTAGTTACTATTTTTTCAGAAAGCATTTCCAAAGAACCTCGTTATAAAAGAAAAAACACGGTACAAGAGCTAGGCTCTGGCGTCATTATGTCGCAAGACGGTTATATTCTTACTAACTACCATGTTGTGAATAATGCAGACCAAATTATGGTTATCTTAACCGATGGCCGACGCTTTTTTGATGTGCAACTAATTGGTTTTGATACCATTACTGATTTAGCCTTACTTAAAATCAATGCAGATCACCTCCCGGTAATTCCCGTAAACGATAGCTATGTATCAAATGTAGGCGATGTTGTACTTGCTATAGGCAACCCGCTTAACTTAGGGCAAACAATCACTCAAGGCATTATTAGTGCAACCGGTAAGCAAAAAATTACAGATAGCCCTTACAATAACTTATTGCAAATGGATGCAGCTATTAACGTGGGCAACTCCGGCGGGGCATTAGTTAACTCCAATGGTGATTTAGTCGGCATTACTTCTGCACAATTTAAAACGCGTGAGAACTTGAATATTCAAGGAATATTTTTTGCGGTTCCTTACTCACTTGCTAAAAAAGTGATGGGTAAACTCATTCGTCACGGTCGGGTTGTACGCGGCTATTTAGGCTTTGAAGGCACAGCAGTAGATAGTACAGGTAAAGAAGTAAACGACAGCCTAACGCCGGTTACCGGCATGCGCATTACTAATTTAGACCCTTTGGGGCCAGCATGGCAAGCGGGTATTGAAGAGCAAGATATCGTCATTAAAATTGCAGGGCTTTCGGTAGCAAACCCACAAAAAGTGCTTGAAAAAATAGGTAATACGGAGCCCGGTAAAGAAATAGAATTTGAGCTATACAGAGATGGAAAAATAGAAAAAATCATGGTGGTGGTAGCTGAACTTGAAACAAAGCTTTAATAAATAGTAATACCAATCGTCAATAAAAAAGTCGGATAGCAATTTGCGTATCCGACCTTTTTAAAATAGCTTAACTAGTTATCTACTTCTACGTTTAATGTTTGCACCCAACGCACTTAGCTTATCTTCAATGCGCTGATAGCCTCTATCAACGTGATAAATACGGTCAACAACCGTTTCACCCTGTGCCACTATACCCGTTAAAATTAAACTAGCTGAAGCGCGTAAATCGGTTGCCATCACTTGCGCGCCCGTTAGGCTCTCAGTCTCACCACAAATTGCGGTATGCCCTTCTAAACGAATATTAGCGCCCATACGCTGCAACTCAGGTACATGCATAAAACGGTTTTCAAAAATCGTTTCTGTAATAGTCGCACTACCATTTGCTACTACATTTAATGCTGTAAACTGAGCTTGCATATCCGTAGGAAAACCTGGGTGTGGAGCTGTTTTAATATTCACGGCTTTCAGTTCTCGGCCGCGCATATCAAGGTAAATACTGTCGTTATGCACTTCTAGATGTGCATTTGTTGCGCGTAACTTTTCAATCACAGGCTCAAGAGAATGAAAGTCAGTGTTTTTACAAAGTACTTCACCGCCTGCCATTGCTGCAGCGACTAAAAACGTCCCAGTTTCAATTCGGTCAGGTAAAATACTGTGTTCACAGCCAGCTAAACGCTCAACGCCTTCAACTTCAATGCGGCTAGTACCTGCACCTGTGATTTTAGCGCCCATAGCAATTAGGCAGTTAGCTAAATCAATTATTTCAGGCTCGCGTGCCGCATTATCAAGTATGGTTTTACCATCAGCGAGGGCCGCTGCCATTAATAGGTTTTCGGTAGCGCCTACACTTACCATTTCCATAAAAATTTCAGCGCCTTTTAAGCGACCATTTACCTTGGCATTAATATAACCATTTTCAACGTTTATTTGTGCGCCCATGCGCTCCAAACCTTGAATATGAATATCAACTGGGCGAGCGCCAATGGCGCACCCACCAGGTAAAGACACTTGAGCTTCACCAAAACGTGCAACTAGAGGTCCTAATGCAAGCACAGAGGCACGCATTTGCTTTACTAAGTCGTAAGGCGCTAATGTTTTATTAACCGTTGCACCGTCAATTACTAGGGTATCGCCCTGCCAATTAACATCTGCACCTAAAGTTTTTAATAAGGCTTCAGTGGTCACTATGTCGCGAAGACGCGGTACATTAGTAAATATACTTTTGCCATCAGCTAATAGTGAAGCAAATAAAATAGGCAGTGCGGCATTTTTAGCGCCCGAAATAGTCACTTCACCAGCAAGTGAAGTGCCACCTTGAATTACAAATTGATCCATTAGGAGGCCCTAGTTATTGCGGTAAAATGAATTTTTGTTCACGCTTCCACTCTACAGGAGTAAATGCACGAATAGATACTGCGTGAATTGTCCCATCTGAAATTGTATTCATTAATGGACCATAAACTAGCTGCTGCTTTTTAACTCGGCTTAAACCGTCAAAGCATTCGCCTACCGCAACAACTTCATAATGACTACCATTGGCTTTTACATGCACTTCAGCTAATTGAAGTTCTTCGCGTAATAATGTTTCGACTTGGCTAGTTTCCATAACTCTCACTCAAATAGGGTTGTAACCTGACCCAATTGCATTAAATTTTGCAATTGCTCAGGTAGGTTTTGCAATTCAAGGCGAATGCCTTGCTGCTTTAATTCTGCAAAAGAGTGAATTAACCAAGCTAAGCCTGCTGTGTCAACCCTTGATACTCCACTTAGGTCGAAATAGATGATTTTATGCTTAGTTAATAACTTATTGTTCAGAAGCTGTTCATCGCCAATTGAATTTCGAGTAAGCTCACCGCTTACTCCAAAATGTTGTCCATCAACTTGGCTTATTGCCAATTTAGTCATTCGAGTTACTGCCTCTAAACTGAACTGGTAGCTGACTCTTTTGCTCTAAAAGGTTACTTACATTATCAATACCTTGCTGGCGCAAAATACCTTGCAGCTCACTTTGTTTTGCGTCTAGTAAACTAATACCTTCGGCAATCATATCGTACGCGCGCCATTCACCGTCACGGTCTTCGCGTACTTTAAAATCGATTCTGATATCAGGTTTACCGTCTTCAATAATTTTAGTCTTAATAACAACAACGTCTTTGCCTTTAAACGCTTGCTCTGCACCAAACTCAACTTTCTGGTTTGTGTATTGAGTAAATACACCTGCATAAGTAGCAACTAAGTACTCTCTAAATACACCAATAAAGCGTTGAATTTCTTTAATTGCTTTGGCCTTTTCAGCCTCGTCGGTAATTGCACGAACTTTAGATACTTCACTGCCAAGTACACGAAGTGCTGCATATTTATAGTCGATGTAAGGCATTAATTCTTCTTCGACTATTACGCGAAGGTACTCTTGATCTTTAACAATTAATGGCTGATCTTTTTTAATGCGCGCAAATGTATTATCGGCAACTTGGCGTACCATTTTATTAGGATCGATTAATTTCACATCTGCTGCACTTACGCTTTGAGTTAGCGTCATTGTGCCAATTGCTACAATAGCTAAAAACTTTTTCAACATAATAATTACTCACTACCTTGGTTGAATAAAAACTGCCCGATTAATTCTTCAAGTACAATGGCAGACTTAGTATCAGTGATTGAATCGCCATCACCTAGTGCTTTACTTTCCACACCAAATAAATCGTCAATTGCTTCATCTTGCTTGTTTTCTGTCACTGTTTCGCCTAAACAACGTTGCTTAGCAGAATCTGGAGAAATTACAGGGTGAATACCTAAGTACTGCTCACCTAAAATACCCGACGTTAAAATAGAGATTGAGCTTGTGTCTGAAAAACGACATAAGTACTGTGCGTCAATGGTCATATTAACGACTGGTAAAAATTCTTGTGGGTGAACATAAATTGATTCAACACGACCAATTACAACACCACCTACTTTTACCGGCGCACGCGCTTTTAACGAGCCGATGTTTTCAAACTTGGCATTAAGCGTATATGTTTCGCCAGAGCCACTAATACCTGAATTGGCAACTTTAAGTGCAAGCATCGCAAAAGCTAAAATGCCAAGTGCTACAAAAAAACCAACTAAAATTTCTAATTTCCGTGAATTCATTATCTATACCCTATTAGCTGGTAAACATTACCGCTGTCAAAATAAAGTCAAAACCTAAAACTGCTAATGACGAATGAACAACCGTTTCGGTGGTTGCTTTGCTGATCCCTTCTGAGGTCGGCACACAGTCATATCCTTTATAAAGCGCAATCCAGGTCACCACTATGGCAAATACAAAGCTTTTAATAATACCGTTTAGTATGTCTTGCTGAAACGACACTTGCGATTGCATGATTGACCAAAAACTACCTGTATCAACCCCCAGCCAATCTACCCCCACTAAATGAGCGCCTATAATTGCTACAGCTGAAAATATCAATGCAAGCAATGGCATGCTTATAAAACCCGCCCAAAAGCGCGGTGCAATAATACGTTTTAGCGGATCGATTGCCATCATCTCAAGTGATGAAAGTTGCTCTGTTGCTTTCATTAAGCCAATTTCAGCTGTCAAAGCGCTACCTGCGCGTCCTGCAAATAATAATGCAGTAACAACCGGGCCTAGTTCTCGCAATAAGCTCAGTGCCACTAACGGCCCTAAACTATCTTCAGCACCATAACCAACCAATACGGTGTAACCTTGTAGAGCCAACACCATGCCGATAAACAAACCCGACACCATAATAATGAGTAACGATTGCGAACCAACCATATAAAGCTGGCGAACAAGTAAAGGTGTGCCTTTTTTAAAATTAGGAAAATGCGCTAATGCACTAAACAGCATATAAGCAGAACGACCAAGGGCCGCAAAACGTCCTAGCGTTTTATGCCCTAGCTTTTGAAATAAATCCAACATTATGCTTTTTCTCCAAGTAGTTCGTCTGCATAAGCCTGAGCCGGAAAATGAAATGGTACTGGACCATCCGACAAGCCTTTTAAAAACTGTTGAACTAAAGGAGATTCATGATTACGCATTTCATCTGGAGTACCACAACCAATTACACCTTGATCGGCGATAATTATAACGTGATCGGCAATACTCATTACCTCTGTTACATCGTGCGTCACGATTAAAGACGATAAACCTAATACTTCGTTGAGCGACTTAATTAGCTTAACCAATACGCCCATCGAAATAGGATCTTGCCCTGCAAATGGTTCATCGTACATGATTAGCTCTGGATCAAGTGCTATAGCGCGTGCAAGCGCAGCACGCCTTGCCATACCGCCGGATAACTCAGAGGGCATTAAATCTTTAGCGCCACGTAGTCCAACAGCTTGCAATTTCATTAACACAACTAATCGAATCAGGTCTTCACTTAGCTTTGTGTGCTCTCTTATAGGAAACGCGATATTGTCAAATACCGACATATCAGTAAACAACGCACCACTTTGAAAAAGCATACTCATTTTAGTACGTGCTTCGTATAACTCTTTACGAGACATTTTAGGAATGCTGCCACCTTCAAATAAAATATCACCTGAATCTGGTTTAAGCTGACCACCAATTAAACGCAACATAGTGGTTTTACCAATTCCGCTTGGCCCCATAATCGCAGTAATTTTACCTTTAGGAACGCTAAAACTCATATTTTTATATATGGTTCTATTGCCTCTCGAAAAGCTAACATCCTTGACTTCTACTATTGATTGCGACAAGTCGCTCTCCATAAAAATGTTCACTAGTGCCCCTATTTTAAAGCTTTTTTGTCAAAGATGGAAAAAACAATTCGTAAGATTTTGTAATACACCCATGAAAAGGATTATAAGACTCGCTTAAAACAGCTTAACCCCGGCTTAAATTTTTAAATTAGCTGTTTAAAAGCAACATTGTTACCTAGTTGACCTTACTCTTTTATTTATACTTTCATCTTGGCTTTTGTTACTATTCGCGCCATCCGTATTTTGTATAACTGGCTTAACACAATGGTTACCTCGTTTGTTATTTTAATTCTTGGTTTTGCAGCTCTTGTTTGGAGTGCCGATAGGTTTGTTTATGGGGCTGCGGCTCTTGCTAAAAACTTTGGTGTACCTACACTTATTGTTGGTTTGACCGTTGTAGCCATGGGCTCTTCAGCCCCTGAAATGATGGTTTCAGCCTCTGCCGCTTTGGCTAACAAAACCGACACAGCCGTTGGCAATGCTGTTGGCTCTAATATTACAAACATTTTACTTGTGTTAGGTATCACTGCTCTATTTCGCCCTCTTTCAGTTTCATCTAGTACGTTAAAACGTGAAATGCCATTAGTGATGCTCGTATCTTTAGCTACTTGGTATGTGTTCTCAGATAACTACTTTTCATTTAGTGAAGGTGTTGCGCTTTTAGTTGGCTTTATCGTATTCATCGGTGGGTTAATCATTGTATCTATGCGTGCAAAAAACCAAGATGACCCATTTGTCTCAGAAGCCTGCGACGATGTACCAAACGATGTACCTACTAAAAAAGCGGTATTTTGGTTAATTGTCGGCATGATACTCTTGCCGGTTAGTTCTCATTTTTTAATCGGCTCAGCTGTTGATATTGCTAAATACTTCGGCTTAAGCGACTTAGTCATTGGTTTAACAATTATTGCCATTGGTACTAGCTTGCCGGAACTTGCCGCCTCGGTTGCAGGTGTACTTAAAAATGAAGATGATTTAGCACTAGGTAATATTGTTGGATCAAACATATTTAATATTTTAGCTGTATTACCTCTAGCAGGTATTATTAATCCTTCAGCAATTGATCCATCGTTAGTAAGCCGAGATATATTAATTATGATTGGTGCAACACTTGCTCTTATTATTATGTCATTGAACTTTAGAGGCACCCAGCGTATCAATAGGGTAGAAGGTGGCTTATTGCTAATAGCGTTTTTGGGTTACCAAGGGTATATTTTTAGTCAAGTAGGGTAAATGATGGCAACGCTAAACTTTATTGAACAAGGCCTTCGCGTTTTAGATGTTGAGCGCCAAGCACTTAGTGATATTGCACAATATGTAGATGAAAATTTTCATAACGCGTGCCAATTAATGTACGACTGTGAAGGCCGTATTATTGTTATTGGCATGGGAAAATCAGGCCATATTGGCAATAAAATAGCGGCAACCCTTGCAAGCACTGGCAGCCCTGCGTTTTTTGTTCACCCTGGTGAAGCAAGTCATGGTGATTTAGGTATGATCACTAAAAATGACGTGGTTATGCTTATTTCTAATTCAGGGGAAACCAGCGAAGTTTTAAATATCATTCCGGTTTTAAAACGACTTGGTGCCAAAATGATAGCGATGACTGGCAATACACAATCAACAATGGCAACCCTTGCTAATGTACATGTGTGCATTAAAGTAGAAAAAGAAGCTTGTTCATTGGGTCTAGCCCCTACATCAAGTACCACTGCAACGCTTGCGATGGGCGATGCCATGGCAGTTGCATTATTAGAGGCTCGCGGCTTTACAGCTGATGACTTCGCGCTATCTCACCCTGGTGGTAGTTTAGGCAAGCGCTTATTACTTACTTTAAAAGATGTTATGCACAGCGGCGCAAATACACCTATTATTGATGTTTCACAAACAGTTAAAGATGCTCTAATAGAAATGTCAGCTAAAGGATTAGGTATGACAGCCATTGTTGGTGAAAATCAGCAACTCGTAGGGTTATTTACCGATGGTGACTTACGTCGCATTTTAGAACAAAGAATTGATATTCATACAACACAAATAGATGTTGTTATGACTAAGTCATGCACTACAGCTACGCAAGATATTTTAGCCGCTGAAGCGCTCAATATTATGGAACGTAAACGTATAAATGGCCTAATCGTCGTCAATGAGAAAAACCAACCTATTGGCGCATTAAATATGCAAGACCTATTGAAAGCAGGAGTGTTATAAATGCAATTTGAAGAACTCTATCAACCGCTGAGCGATGATGCAAAAGCACGCGCTAAAAAAGTAAAACTACTTATATGCGATATTGATGGTGTATTTTCTGATGGCCGTATTTACCTTGGCAATCAAGGTGAAGAGCTAAAAGCATTTAATACAAAAGATGGTTTTGGCATTAAAGCACTTATAAACAGTGGCTTTGAAGTAGCTGTTATTACTGGTCGTCATTCACAGATAGTACAACAACGTATGAGCAGCTTAACCGTACAGCATATTTATCAAGGCCAAGAAAATAAGCTCATTGCCTATCAAGAATTAAAAGATAAACTCAACCTTAGCGATGAACAAATTGCTTATATTGGTGATGACGGTCCTGACATGCCTGTTATGGAGTTAGTAGGCTTTGCCGTTGCAGTAAATGATGCCCACCCACTTATTAAGCGTTTGTCACACTATGTAACGCAAATGCCTGGTGGTTTTGGTGCTGTGAGAGAACTCACCGATTTGCTCATGCTTGAAAATGGTAAAGCATTGACTACACAAGGCACTAGTTCATGAATGCAGCGCGCATAATATTAAGCGTTTTATTCATTAGCTGTATGGTTTGGCTTTGGTACCCTTATTTTGCACAAACAAATATTGTGCCTCAGGCTGAGCCTGAAGTTATTGCTAAGCCTGATTACATAGCTATTGAGCTCAAACAGACAGCCTATGATGAGCAAGGTAAAATTAGCCACAAAGTCACTGCGGCTAAAATGGAGCTATACCAGCAATTAGGTTTCACGTTTTTCGAAAAACCCATTTTTACTTTATATAACGAACAACAAACGTGGCAAATAAATGCAGACGAAGCAACATTATACGAAGATAAACAATTAATTTTAGAAGGTAATGTGGTTGCCAAAAATTTAACCGATAACGCCATGATAGACAAAATCAATGCTGATAATATTCAGGTTGATATAAAGCTATTAACAATGCGTTCGGAGCAACCCGTCATCATCACTGGACCCAATTTAAAAATCACCGGTAAAGGCCTAGAAGCCGACTTAAAAGCCGAAGTGATAAAACTAATTAACCATACGCGAACCATATACTATGACCAATAAAATATTAAAATCACTTATAATTCCTACACTTATACTAGCGTTTAATAGTAGTGCTGCAGAGCAAAACACGCAACCTGCTGCCAATCAAATTTCAATAAGTGCCGACAAGCAAGAAGGTCAATTGAAAGCTAATGTGGGTATTTTTGAGAAAAACGTTGAGATTATTCACGGTAATCGCCGCATTACAGCCGATCGCCTCGAAGTACACAAACGTGATGAACTTGGTGATAATAAACAATTATTAATTGCCACAGGTAGCCCTGCGCACTTTGAAGAAAAGCAATCAGACGGCACGACTATGAGCGCCAGTGCTGACGAAGTACGTTATGATGTATCTAAGCGTTTTTTAACGCTTGTTGGTAATGCACAAGTATCGCAAGCCGGACAAAAAATAAATGCTAAAAGCATTACCTACGACATAGAGCAGCAGCTCATCAGTGCCGAAAAAGATGAAAACTCAACTGACCGCGTTCACACAATTTTAGTACCGATCGAAACTAAAAAAAGTAAAAAAGGCGATAAAGGTCAACCATGAGCACATTAAAAGCAGAACTATTGGCAAAAAGCTATAAAGGTCGTGAAGTTGTAAAAAACGTCGGCCTTGAAGTACAAGCTGGCAGTATAGTTGGCTTACTTGGCCCTAACGGTGCTGGTAAAACAACGACTTTTTATATGATTGTAGGGCTTGTTCCTAGCGACAAAGGTAAAATATCTATTGATGATAACGATATTACTCTTTTACCTATGCATAGTCGTGCTAGATTAGGCATAGGCTACTTACCACAAGAGTCATCGATTTTTAGAAAGCTGACTGTTTATCAAAACTTAATGGCCATTTTAGAAACGCGCAAAGAACTAAATAAACAAGCCAGAGAAGACACGCTCAATAACTTATTAGATGAATTTAGCATACAACACATTCGTGATAGCCAAGGTATGGCATTATCGGGTGGAGAGCGTCGTCGTGTAGAAATAGCACGAGCACTGGCAGCAGATCCTAAATTTATATTACTGGATGAACCGTTTGCCGGTGTTGACCCTATTTCGGTATTAGATATAAAGAAAATAATAGAACATCTTAAAAATCGTGGGATTGGTGTATTAATTACCGACCATAACGTAAGAGAGACCCTTGATGTTTGTGAAAAAGCCTACATTGTTTCTCATGGGGAGCTGATTGCATCAGGTACTCCAGAACACGTATTAAATGATAAAACAGTACGCGATGTTTACTTAGGCGAGCAATTTAGGCTGTAACATTTACGCCATGTCTTTAAGCATCTGCTAGTATTAATTATAACAACATAAAAGGATTGTTAGAGATACATGAGGCAATCACTACAGCTGCGCATGGGCCAGCAACTTACAATGACTCCACAGTTGCAACAAGCTATTCGTTTGTTGCAACTCAGTACATTGGATCTCCAGCAAGAAATACAAGAAGCTCTCGACAGTAATCCACTATTAGAGGTTGAAGAGGCAGACTATTCTGAAGACGCTGCTGGTAAAAACGAGCAAAAAGCTGATACCGATGACATAACTGTTAGCGCATCTGCTGATGATGCTCCGAGCGAATACGAACAAGATACTGGTGAAGCACTTGCAAAAGACACGCTAAGTGACGACATGGCTATGGATGTTAGTTGGGATGAGTACATGAGTGCCGCCCCAGCAGCCTCATCAGGTCCAATGCCTGAAGACGAATCTATATACCAAGGCGCCTCTACTGAAACGCTCCATGAGTATTTAATGTGGCAATTACAACTAACGCCATTTAGCCCTACCGATGAAGCCATCGCGATTGCGATTGTAGAGGCCGTCGATGATTCAGGTATTTTAACTCTCAGTTGCGAAGAAATTTTAGAAAGCTTTAATCAAGAAAACGAAGATGATAACGAAGTCGAACTTGATGAAATTGAAGCGGTATTAAAACGCATTCAACTGTTTGATCCTGTTGGTATTGCTGCACGTAGTTTACAAGAGTGTTTGTGTATTCAGCTTAATCAATTTGATAAAGAAACACCTTACATTAATGAAACGAAAATGATTTTAACCGAGCATATTGATCTATTAGCAGCTCGCGACTATCGTACATTAATGAAAAAAACTAAGCTTAAAGAAGAAGAGCTTAAAGAAGTGATGACACTAATACATACTCTCAACCCAAAACCTGCAGATACTATTGTAAGGGAAGAATCTGAGTATGTTATTCCTGATGTGTCAGTTAAAAAAATTAAAGGTCGCTGGGTTGTCGAATTAAACCCAGATAGCATGCCTAAAATTCGTGTTAATAGCCAATACGCGGCAATGTCTCGCACTGTAAAATCAAGTGGCGACAGCCAGTTTATTCGCTCACATTTACAAGAAGCTAAATGGTTTATTAAAAGCTTAGAAAGTAGAAACGACACGCTATTAAAAGTTACTAATTGTATTGTTAAGCAACAACAAGGATTTTTTGAACATGGCCCTGAAGCCATGAAACCAATGGTTTTAAATGATGTCGCTGAAATGGTAGAAATGCACGAATCGACAATTTCGCGTGTGACTACTCAAAAGTACATGCATACACCCCGTGGTATATTTGAGCTTAAATATTTTTTCTCAAGCCATGTAAGTACTGAAAACGGTGGTGAATGTTCATCTACAGCAATACGTGCGCTTATCCGAAAATTAATCGCAGCAGAAAACTCAGCAAAACCATTGAGTGATAGCAAAATAGCGGATATATTGGCTGAGCAAGGAATTAAAGTAGCAAGACGTACAATCGCAAAATACCGTGAATCTCTTGCTATTCCACCGTCAAATCAGCGTAAAAGTCTGATTTAAGACGCTAAACTAAGAGGGTAATGCTTATGCAACTAAACTTAACTGGTCGTCACGTAGAATTAACCGATTCACTAAGAGACTATATTAATACTAAATTTGCGAAGCTTGAAAGACACTCTGATCATATTAATAATGTTCATGTCATTCTCGATGTAGAAAAATTAAATCAAAAAGCAGAAGCCACAATACACGTAAGCGGTGCTGAGCTATTTGCCTCTACAGAACATCAAGATATGTATGCCGCTATTGACTCGTTGATCGACAAGCTCGATCGCCAAGTAATCAAACACAAAGAGAAGCTTGCTCGACACTAATATGATGAAATTAAGTTCACTTATATGCCAGGACTGCAGCAAAGCTGCGGTCCTTTTTAATAGCAAAAAAAGAATTTTAGAGTTCATTAGCGAACTTGCTCACGACAAACTTCCGTATTTACCGCAACAAGATATTCTTAACGCTTTAATGAGCAGAGAGAAATTAGGTAGTACAGGTATAGGGCGTGGCATTGCTATTCCTCATGGAAGAATGAGCGGTGCAGAAGAGCCTTTGGCTTTAGTGCTCGTTAGCGAAACTCCAATAAACTTTGATGCAATCGATAATCGCCCTGTTGATATTTTTGTCGCACTCATCGTACCAGATGGCGATAACCAGCAGCACTTAAAGACTCTAGCAACCATTGCTGATAAACTAAACAACAAAGATTTTTGTAAACAGTTACGCAGTGCAAAATCTGATACTGAGCTTTACCAAGTTATTGTCGATCAATCATAGTTTTATAAAGGGTGTTAAATGGAGTTAATTATCATAAGCGGCCGTTCTGGTTCTGGAAAGTCGGTTGCTTTGCGCATTGTAGAAGATTTAGGTTATTATTGCGTAGATAATATTCCAGTAAACCTACTACCTTCATTAGTTCGCAGTGTGTCTGATAGCTACGATAAAATTGCTGTTAGCATAGATGTGCGCAACATCCCTAAAGAACAAGATGAATTTAACGATATTCTTGAATACTTGCCTGGCTTTGCAAACCCTACGTTGTTTTATTTAGATAGCGACGATCAGACATTGATCAAACGCTTTTCTGAAACACGCAGATTACACCCACTATCAATAGACTCGTTGCCCCTTGATTTAGCCATCAAAAAAGAAAAAGAATTACTTGATGTATTAACCACTCGCGCCGACTTTATGATAGATACGACTGATTTAAGTGTTCATCAACTCGCTGAATCTATTCGTGAAAAGATTTTAGGTAAAAAAGATAAGCAACTGATTGTCACATTTGAATCATTTGGTTTTAAACACGGTATACCAAAAGAAGCAGACTACGTATTTGATGCACGCTTTTTACCAAATCCACACTGGGAACCAGAGTTAAAGCCTTTAAATGGGTTAGATCAACCGGTTAAAGACTATTTAGCTAATCACAGCATAGTGCAAAAATTCACATGGCAAATTCAAACATTTGTACAAACGTGGTTACCACATTTAGAACGAAATAACCGCAGTTATTTAACCATTGCTATTGGGTGTACAGGCGGGCAACATCGCTCTGTGTATTTAGCGCAAACTATCGGTGAAAGTTTCGCAATGACACATCCCAATGTAAAAATTCGCCATCGCGAGCAAGAAAAATAATATAGCTGAATAATCACCTGTTCAGCTTAGGTAGAGTAAGTTATGCATTGTGAAGATACCTTTTTAATAAAAAACAAATTAGGCTTACACGCCAGAGCAGCTACTGTGCTTGCGCAATTAGCAGTACAATTTGATGCGACAATCACATTATTCCAAGATGACAAAGAAGCAGCAGGCGATAGCGTACTTGCACTAATGTTACTTGAAAGTAGCCAAGGAAAAGAAGTTAAAGTTGTTTGTAAAGGCCCTGATTCTGAGCAAGCTTTACACGCTGTTGGAGAATTAATAGCACAACGCTTTAATGAACAAGAATAACCTGTTTTATAAAAACAATATTCGCATTACTAATGCTTCAATTAAAACAGATATATAAAATAGATAGGTTAGTAACGCCAGTTAACTCACCTCCCCCCCATAAAGTAATATAACAATTTATAAAGGACGCCAATGCCTGAAGCTTTTGAACAAGATTACCCACTACAGCAACTAAAACAGGTGACGAAGTCACTCAATAGTGGTCAATTTGTTCAAGTTAGGCGCATGCTCGCAAAAACGGCTCCTTGTGATACCGCATTATTATTAGAATCATCACCGCATAAAATTCGCCGACTGCTTTGGCAATTGGTCGATCCTGATGTGCAGGGTGATGTTCTTGAAGAATTATCTGAAGATGTTCGTTTAGGCATTATTGCCCAAATGGAACCTAAGCACATTGCCGCCGCAACTGAAGACATGGGCCACGATGACTTAGGTGAAGTATTACGTAGCCTGCCAGATACCGTCTATAAAGACGTTGTTAGCGCGATGGACATTCAAGACCGTGAACGTGCCACGCAAGCACTGTCATATCAAGAGCGTTCAGCAGGTGCGCTAATGAACACCGATACGGTGACCATTCGCCCTGATGTAACACTCGATGTTGTACTTCGTTATATTAGACTGCGTGGTGAGTTACCAGAGGGTACAGATGATTTATATGTTGTTGATAAACATAACTGCTTTATAGGCGCTTTATCGCTGAGTACATTATTAACTAATCCGCCAGAAAAAATTGTGCGCGATTTAATGGATGAAGATTGTGAGTCTATCCCAATCTCAATGGATGAAAGTGAAGTAGCGCAATTATTTGAGCGCCATAATTGGATATCGGCCCCTGTGGTGGACGATAACGACCAACTCCTCGGTCGTGTTACTATCGATGACATCGTTGATGTAATCCGAGAAGATGCCGAGCATAGCTTATTAAGCCTAGCCGGTCTTGATGATGAAGAGGATACATTCGCGCCTGTACTAAAAAGCTCTAAAAAACGCTCAGTTTGGCTAGGAGTTAATTTACTAACCGCACTTGCAGCTGCTTTTGTAGCTAGCTTTTTTGAAGGCACTTTAGATGTGCTACCTATTTTGGCTGTGCTTAACGGTATTGTCCCTTCTATGGGTGGTGTTGCTGGTAGCCAATCATTAACGCTTGTTATCCGTGGTATTGCAGTAGGTCATATAAACCAAACAAACCAACGTTTCTTGATGATGAAAGAACTGGCCATTGGCGCGCTAAACGGTATTTTGTGGTCACTATTAATTGCGGGTGTTATTGCGCTATGGCAGTGGGACTTTATGCTTGGTGGCGTACTCGCTTTCGCTATGTTTATGAACTTAGTGGTGGCAGGTGTTGCTGGTGCAAGTATTCCAATAATTCTTAAAAGAATGAATATAGACCCTGCTCTTGCAGGGAGTGTGGTGCTAACCACGGTGACTGATATTGTTGGTATATTCGCCTTTTTAGGTACTGCTACATGGTTGCTGATATAAATTAAACGCTTTAAATGTAAAAAACTACAGCAAAAATACTTAGGGTAAATCAGTAGCTATGGCAACGGATACCAAACATAAAAATGACATACCTAAAAAAACGCTAAAACAAAAAAGCGTATCCATATTAAAAAGTGTACTGGTATATGGCTCTATATTTTTCGTCCTTTATACCGCCGTCAATTGGTGGCGGCAACCTGTCATGCCAGCAAATCCTCAATTACAATTAATCGATTATAAAGGGCAAAACATTGATTTAGCAGCAATGAGCCAAGATAAACCCACGCTTGTGTATTTTTGGGGAACTTGGTGTCCTATTTGTAGTATTACCTCCCCTGCCATAAACGAACTCGCAAACGAGAATAAATACCCCGTTGTGAGCATCGCGATAAAATCAGGCTCTGATCAAGAGCTGCATGATTATTTAAATGAGCAGGGCTACAGCTTCAGTACTGTTAACGATCAACACGGGGAGATATTTTCCGATTGGCAGGGACAAGTCACGCCATCTTATATAATCTTAAAAGATAATAAAATGACGCAAGGACTCACCGGCATTCAGCCGTTATGGTCACTTAAATTGCGTTTGTGGTTATCATCAATGCTTTAAAAAAAAACTAAACTTAGCACAGGATATCTAAGGAGAGGGGCTCTAAAACCTCACCCTATATCACCTACAATAATATAGATAATAAAGAGCAAAGCTGACTTAATTTACGTATACAAAAGCTAAAAAACGCGTGCCGCAATTAGCCTTATCTATTAGCAAATAAAATTACTAACGTGTGCTTTGTCGATTACCGCCTACTTTTGGCTTAGTGTTTGCCTTTTTAAATTGGCTAAAACCGGTATGTCGCGTTAGTGCTGGACGCCCACCTTTTTTACCACCTTTACCTGCTTTTTCATCGCGCCCTTCTTCTGGAACTAAACAGTTAGGCCCTTTACCAATTAAATTAGCTTTACCCATTTTACGTAGAGCTTCACGTATCATTGGCCAACCAGCTGCATCGTGGTAGCGTAAAATAGCTTTATGTAATCTACGTTGGCGTGCGCCTTTAGGTACTGGAACAACTTCTGAGTTGTTTTTTATATTACGCAAAGAGTTCATCTCTGTATGGTAAATAGTCGTCGCATTAGCCATAGGTGATGGGTAAAAATTTTGTACCTGATCAAGCTTAAAGTCGTTTGATTTAAGCCATAAAGCCATGTTTACCATGTCTTCATCTTTTGTACCTGGGTGAGCAGATATAAAGTAAGGAATTAAATACTGCTTTTTACCGGCTTCTTTAGAGTACTTATCAAATAGTTCTTTAAATTGATCGTACGCTCCCATACCTGGTTTCATCATTTTTGATAATGGACCATCCTCTGTATGCTCTGGCGCTATTTTTAAGTAACCGCCTACATGGTGCGTTACTAATTCTTTAACGTAACGCGGGTCGCGTACAGCTAAATCGTAACGTACACCTGAAGCAATCAATACCTTTTTAATACCCTTAACTTCACGTGCTTTTTTATACAAATCTATTGTTGGCGTATGATCTGTATCCATGTGTTTACAAATATCTGGATACACACATGATAAGCGTCTACAGGTACTCTCGGCCTTTTTACTAGTACAGCGCAGCTTATACATATTCGCCGTTGGGCCACCTAAATCAGAAATAACACCAGTAAAGCCGGGGACTTTATCTCTAATTTGTTCAATTTCTTCAATAATAGATTCTTGCGAACGACTTTGAATAATGCGCCCCTCATGCTCTGTAATTGAGCAAAACGAACAGCCACCAAAACAGCCACGCATAATATTAACTGACGTTTTAATCATATCGTAAGCAGGTATTTTAGCATCACCATAACTTGGGTGAGGAATACGCTGATACGGCAAACCAAATACAGCATCCATTTCATGTGTTTCTAATGGATATGCTGGCGGGTTTACCCAAATAGAGCGATCGCCATGTCGTTGGTAAAGCGCTCTTGCACAACCAGGGTTTGTTTCTTGATGTAAAATTCGCGAGGCATGAGCGTATAAAGGTTTGTTAACACTTACTTGCTCATAAGCAGGTAACTTAACATAGGTTTTTTCCCACGGCTTAGGACGTGCAGGCTGAACCATGATTGGTTTTGCCGCTTCTGCTTTTAAATCAATACCCGCTTGTTTAAATTCAGATTTACTACAGCCAACATCATCCGCGCCATATGGGTTTGGAATAGGGTCTATTTTACCAATTTTATCAATAGCGGTAGAATCACTGCCACGCCAACCAGGTAGAGGCTCTTTTCGAATAACAGCCGTGCCGCGAATATCCTGAATCGTATCCATCGTTTCACCCGCCGCAATACGGTGTGCAACTTCAACTAGCGGGCGCTCTGCGTTACCGTAAATTAAAATATCGGCTTTTGCATCAAACAAAATACTACGACGTACTTTTTCCTGCCAATAGTCGTAATGAGCAATACGGCGAAGGCTGGCTTCAATACCGCCAATAACAATTGGGATACCTTTGTATGCTTCACGGCATTTTTGCGAGTAAATCATCACGGCGCGATCTGGGCGCTTACCGCCAACGTTATTAGGCGTGTAAGCATCATCGTGGCGCATGCGTTTTTCCGCTGTATAGCGGTTGATCATAGAATCCATGTTGCCGGCTGTTACACCAAAAAATAAATTCGGTCTGCCGAGCTCCATAAATGCATCTTTAGAGTCCCATGCAGGTTGGGCAATAATCCCCACTCTAAAGCCTTGCGCTTCAAGTACACGGCCAATTACAGCCATACCAAAACTAGGATGGTCAACATACGCATCGCCACTAATTATTATTATGTCGCAGCTATCCCAGCCAAGTGCATCCATTTCTTCACGTGTAGTTGGTAAAAATGGCGCGGTGCCATAACATTCAGCCCAGTATTTCGGGTATGAAAATAAGGCGCGCTTAGCTTTGAGTGTGCTCATAATTGTGGCCGTAGAATAACAAAAGGCGCGAATTATACCCTACTAAATTCTTTATATATACAAAGTAGTCAAAGCATATCGCGCTTTAAATTCTAAATCGTTCATTAGGGCGTGTTGATCTTTGTGGATTGAAATTTGTTCAATCTAGGGGCGATTTAATCGCGGCGCGAGGTTTGTAACCTAGCGGGCTAAGTAAAAACCGAGCAACAAAGAGTTAATCGTCCCTAGAAAGAACCCAAAGGGCAGCGCATGTTTGGCATTTATGCTGCGTTATCGCCTATTTATGGGGAACAACCACACTACATAGGCTCTGCCTTGCCTAAATACCAAACAATCTGCTGCAAAATTAACCACAAAAGTTCAACACGCCCTAACTTAAATAATAAGTTAATCTTTTTTAGCGTTTATTTATAAATTCTATCAATTCATGCTCAGGCATGGGTTTAGCATACATAAAACCTTGTACCTCATCACAGCCTAAGTTTTTTAAGAACTGGGCTTGTTCTTGTGTTTCAACGGCTTCAGCAATCGTTTTTAAACCCAACTTAGCACCAAGAGAAATAACTAAGGCAGCAATAGCGCCAGTGTCATCATTTGGCAGATCCTTAATAAATGCACGATCTATTTTCAATCTATCCAAGGGTAAACTTTGTATATAACTAAGCGATGAAAAGCCAGTCTCAAAGTCATCAATAGCAACCTCCATCCCTAACTCTTGAAGCTCTCTAAGTGTATTAATAACAGTTTCGAGTTCATCCATTACTACGCTTTCAGTGACTTCTAATTCTATGTTTTTTGGCTTAACGCCATATTTTAATAATGTATTTTTAACGTTTTGAGCATAGCCTTTTACTTTAAACTGCGGAACAGACACATTAACCGCAATACAAATTTCGGTACCCATATTTTCTAGGCGCTTTTGTTGTTGGCAAGCTTGCTCTAAAACCCACTGCCCTATATCAACAATCAAGCCCGCATCTTCTGCAAGTGGAACAAATACCGCTGGCGATATATATGATCCGTTACCGGTGGGCCACCTAAGTAATGCCTCACACCCAATTAAAGACAAGTCTCCTAATGAAAGTTGAGGTTGATACCTAAAGTATCCCCAGAATTAGCCTTTACATATCAATGAACTAACAGTAT